>JAYEGD010000223.1:0-10051 GCA_034658915.1 Campylobacterota bacterium
GTAAATTTTCTAAAGAGTTACTTTTAATAGGAGTTACAACTGCTTTAATATCTGCTCCAGCTTCGTGTATTGTTGTTGCAATTGATAAAATTTGATCTGGTTCTGTTGCTATAACAACTTTTGCACCACCTATTGCAAAGTGTGTGTCTAGCAGTGCATCTTGCAATCTTTTTCTCCACTTAACAATTGATGGGTGTGGCTTAGTGATATTTTTAAACTCCATTAGTTTTTTGTAAAACAGATCACTTTTTGTTAAGCCACTTATTGTGTCAAAATGCAGATGGAGCATTTTTTCATTTTTTTCACTTAATAGTTTTCCAGCTTTCTCAACTGAATTTCCAACTGTAATAACTAATGCGCTATCACCTAGCTTTGAAATTTCATCTACACTAATTCCACCACTTGTAAGTGCGCCTTGTTTTACACCTAAATGACCATCTAACGACTCACTAATATCTGGAAGTGCATAAGTAGTTAAGTTAAACAGTGATATCTGCTCTTTAATCTCTTCAACTTCAAGTGGTGTTAAATTCACATTTGGAATAAAAGTTACTTTTACCTCATTTACAATATTGCGAGACTCTACCAACTGCTCTACTATTGCTTCAACACTCTTTGCATAACCACTCTCTAATGCACCCTCAAAATCTGGTGTATGAACATAGACCATCTTCTGTTTATCTTTTAGTAAAAATGATGCACCTTTAATGTCATCACCTTTTGTCTCTGTCATACCAGTCGTAAAGAGACCAACAAGTTCAGGTTTTACTTTTTGAGTAATGTTTTTTATAGCTTCACTAATTGAGTAGTCCCCACCATCAAGAACTGCTGTCATATCATTAACGGCAGTTGTTTGAATAGCTATTGGGTCACTAAAGTGACGTGTAAAAAATACTTTTGAAAAACTAGCACAACCTTGTGCGCCATGCATAAGTGGCATACAATTTTTAACTCCTAAAAAGCATAACAGTGCGCCCATAGGTTGTGAAAGTTTAATTGGATTTATCTGTAGAGGTTTTATATTCATAATGCAATCTTTAGATATAGATTTTAAAAAGAGCAATTCATAAACTATTCCATATCAACGGAACAGATAATGTATGCAAGTTTATATAAAAGAAAAATTAAATGGCTGATAATGACAAATGCGACAACACAAGATACACTAAATTTTGCTAAAAAGTTTTCTACTTATAGAGACTTTTACATTAAACATAATGACCTTGTTTTTTCAAAACTAGGTCTTGGGACTTTTAACAAAGAGCCATATAAAGAGGAGAACTATGTTTTTCACTACATAGAGGGTGTAAAACAAGCTATTAGAAGTGGAATAAATGTAATTGATAGTGCTAGTAACTACAGATATGGTGAGAGTGAAAAAGAGATAGGCGTTGCCATTAAAGAGCTTATGGATGCGAAAGAGATAAAACGTGAAGAGCTGATAATTTGCTCCAAAGGTGGGTTTATTCAACTAGAGTTTCCATTTCCAGCTAATCCTTATGAGTGGATAGAGACAAATATTATTGAACCAAAATTAGCTACAAAAGATGAAATAGAGTTAGATCAGCACTGCATGAGTGCTGATTACTTAGAGTGGTCTTGTAAAAGAAGTTTAAAAAATCTAGGGGTAGATAGTTTAGATATTTACTATCTACATAATCCAGAGATGCAACTAAGCAAGCTAGGTAAAAAAGAGTTTTATAAGCAGATAGAGAAAGTATTTAAAAGATTTGAAAAACTGGCTGATGATGGGCTATTTAAAAACTACGGTGTAGCAGTTTGGAATGGCTTTACCATTCAAAATGACGAGTTAATTAACTTAGAAGAGTTGGTAAAAATTGCTATTAAAGTTGGTGGAAAAGAGCATAGGTTTAAATATGTTCAAGTGCCATTTAACATGGGAAAAACTGACATCTACACACAACTTTCACAAAGTGTTGCTAATGAGTCTTGCACTCTTCTTCAAGCCGCTCATAGATTAAATATTGGAGTAATTAGTTCATCTTCACTACTTCAAATGAATCTGTTTAAAAAATCATTCAAAGCAGAGAGTGGTGTTATTTTAGATAAGTCTATGACGCTTGAAAATGATATTCAGTTAGCACTACAGTTTGTACGCTCAACTCCTGGAATTATTACATCTCTATTTGCATCAAAAGTTCCTGTACATGTAAAACAAAATGTTGAAATTTCAAAAGTACCAGCAGTAAAAAGAGCATCTTATGATCTGCTCTACAGGCTATAAGTTTTGCTATATGACATAATTGTAGTAGGCGGTGGTATAGCTGGATTAATGGCAGCTATAGAGGCTAAAACTCAAAACAACAAAGTAGCTGTTATTACTAAGGGAAATCTATTTAAATCTAATAGTGCCTTAGCAAGTGGTGGAATTAATGCTGTATTGGATGAAAAAAACTCAAAAGAGATTCAAAAACATATAGATGACACCTTAAAAGGTGCTTATGGCCTAGGAGATAAAAAAGCGATTACTTATATGTGTAACCGTGCACCACTAATAATTAAAAAGCTTCTCTCTTATGGTGTTGTGTTTGATAAAGACAAAAATGACAATATTGCACAAAGAAGTTTTGGTGGTGGAAGTAGTAAAAGAACTTGCTATGTAGGCGACAAGACAGGTGCAGCAATAGTTCAAGTTTTAATAAAAAAAGCAAAAAGTATTGGTGTTACATTTTTGGTTAACAATTTTGTAATGAATGTAACAACACTTAACAAAAGAGTAAGTGGTGTTGTTGCATTAAGACGTTTTGATTCATCATTGGTTGTCTATCCATCAAAGTCAGTTATTTTAGCTGGTGGTGGTTACGCAGGAATTTATAGAGGTCATAGCACTAATGCTCAAGACTACTCTGGAGATATGCATGCAGTAGGTCTTAGAGCTGGATTGAATCTTAAAGATATGGAGTTTGTACAGTTTCATCCAACAGGTTTTGTAAAGACAAACTATTTAGTTAGTGAAGCTGCTCGTGGTGAGGGTGGTTTTTTAATAAATAGTGATGGCGATAGATTTGTAGATGAGCTTGAAACTAGAGACGTAGTAAGTCGTGCAATCGCAAATGAGATAAGTAGTGGCAAAGAGGTCTTTATAGATTTAAGGCATTTAAGTAAAGAGCATCTTGAGCAAAAGCTTCCATCACTTTACAAAAGCGCTTACATGCAAGCTGGTGTTGACATTAGTTGTGAGCTTCTACCAATTAAACCAGTTGCTCACTACAGCATGGGTGGAATTGAGTCTAATATAACACAAACTCCCATAGATGGTCTTTTCGTATGTGGTGAGTGTTCTGCTCTTGGTGTTCATGGAGCAAATAGATTAGGTGGTAATTCACTGTTAGAGGGTGCAGTTTTTGGAGAGTTAGCTGGGAAAAAGGCTCTGGTATTTATTCAAAACAAAAGACTTCTACCAATAGATTATGAAACAGTAGCCAAAGACCAACAACTAATAGACAAAATTTTTGACAAAGATACTAGTAAAAACTACAACGCTATGAGAATTAGTATGGGTAGAACAATGTTTGAATTAGTTGGAATTAATAGAAATAAAAAAGAACTATCAAAGGCTCTTGATTATCTAAAATATTTAAGAGGCGAGGCAATAACACTTCACTGTATTGATAAAGGTAGGGGAAATAATGTTGAGTTAATCTCAATTTTAGAGCTTAGAAATGCTCTTGAAGTGAGTGAAGCAATTGCTTTTTCAGCAATTAAGCGAAAAGAGTCAAGAGGTTCACATTATAGAACAGATTATAAAGAGAGCAGAAGTAAACTCAAAAAACATATTTTAATAAATGAGTTGAAAAAGGGGTATTTCAAAATTTGGTATGAGGGTCACGGTCTGCTAGACAAAGTTAGAAGATTAATCATAAACTAAGTGCCGCCCATTATGGGCAGCTTTACATGTAAACAGATATAAAAAGGATTTAAAATGGCAAAAGTAATGCTAAGAGAGAGTGGTGATGAGATATTTTTCTATATCGCTAAAAAAGACATGGAAGAGACAATAGAGAAAATAGAGTTTGATAGTGATGAAAAATGGGGTGGTGAAGTAGAGTTAAGCAATGGTGAGATATGGTGGATTCAACCTGCACCTAAAAATTTACCAAAAGAAGAGGTGTGTAAAAGGCTTGCTGAGTAAAATATAAGCAAAAGAAAGTTTATATTTCAATCAATATAATATATAATATCATTAATAATGAATATAAAGAAGTTTGATTATGGAAAATGAGTGTCATATATGTTTAAGACAAAAAGAGTTGGATGTACTTTATGATATTGGTATGCTTATCTCTGATTCAAGAGATATTTTAAAATCTCTTGAAAAGTCGCTTTTAGCCCTTAAAAATAGTCTATATTTAGAGAACTGTGCTATTTACAGATTAGAAGATGGTGAACTATTAACAGTTTATGCCTCCATTAATTTTAATAAACAGCAAAAAATAATCTCAGAATATCGTTTAGGAGAGGGTGCTACAGGATTAGCAGCAAAAAGTAAAGAGCCTGTGGTAATAGAAAATATTCATAACGATATTGTTTTTCTAAATAAATCAGGAAATAGAAATAGTGACACTATTTCATACATTGCAGTTCCTATGATTGTTGAAAATGAGGTAATAGGTGTACTCTCCGCAAATCTCACTAAATTAACTAAAACAGATTTTGATGAGACGGTGAGGATATTAACAATAATTAGCTCCCTGTTTGCACAAAGCATCAATTCTTGTATGATAATTGAGCAAGAAAAAGAGAGATTAAACGATTTGAAACAGTACTATAAAATGGAGTGGGATTCAAAGCTTCACAATTTTGGAGACATCATAGGCGATAGCAAAAAGATGAAAGATGTCTATAATGTAGTTAATAGAATTGCCCAAAGTGATGTAACTGTATTAGTTAGAGGCGAAACAGGAACTGGTAAAGAGCTGGTTGCCGCCGCTATTCATAAAAGAAGCAAACGTTTAAATGAGCCATTTATTAAACTAAATTGTGCCGCAATTAGTGACACACTGCTAGAGAGTGAACTTTTTGGACATGAAAAAGGTGCTTTTACTGATGCAAAAGAGACTAGAAAAGGTCGCTTTGAGTTAGCAGACAAAGGAACACTTTTTTTAGATGAGATAGGAGATATCTCATCTTCTGCGCAAGTAAAACTTTTAAGAGTTCTGCAAGAGCGTGAATTTGAACGTGTTGGTGGTAGTAAAACAATTAAAGTTAATGTAAGGTTAGTAGCTGCAACCAATAGAGATTTAGAACAGATGGTAAAAGATGGTGAATTTAGAGAAGATTTATACTACAGATTAAATGTAATTCCAATTGACTTGCCACCTCTAAGAAAAAGAGGAAAAGATATTGAACTATTGGTGAATTTCTTTTTAGATAGAGCGATGAAAAACCATAAAAAACAGGTTTTAATTACAGATGAGGCTATGGATAAACTAATGGGCTATCCATGGCCTGGTAATGTTCGTGAGCTAGAAAATACAATCGAGAGAATTGTATTAATGGGTGATGAGAATGGAATAAGTGCAGCAGATATGTTGCTACTATTACCAGCACTTAATAACCAAAAGTTAGTTCAAGAGTATAAAACAATTCCTATTGAGAATAAAACATTAGAAGAGTTGGAGTGTGAAGCAGTTCAAAATGCATTAGAAGTTTGTGACAACAACCAGATAAAAGCTGCTGAAATGTTAGGAATTACACCAAGACAGATAGGATATAAAATTAAAAAGTGGAAGATAAACGTTTAAGAGAGGTATGAGATGGATAGCATAAAGTATAATGATGAAAACTTAGAACTTATTGATGATTTTATTGATGTTGGTTATATGGCTGAAAATATTGATGTTGTCAATTTCTACAATGAGAAAAAAGAGTTAAGAAGAAGTCATTCAGATAAATCAATGACCCTTCTTGTCTCTTTTCCAAATACAAATAATGGCTTTCATGATGAGATAATAAAACTAGATGAATTTATGAGTCATATTCAAGTAGATATCAACTGCTACTTGATTTTTGCAGGCGACTGTGAAGATAAAATTGTTTTAAAAAATAGACTAAAAAAGTTTGAATTAGTGTGTGATAAATTTGATGAATTTGGTTCAATGTATGGAACTAAACTCGTAAGTGGGTCACTTGAAAATATGCTTTGTAAATCACTTTTTTTAATTAGTAAAGATGGTGCGGTATTCCACCTTGATATGCCTGCTAATTTAGATACACAAATAGATTTATACAAATTGCAAGTTGAATTAAATAAAGCTTACACAAGTTACAATGGAGTTGGATGTCATGGATAATTTAAAAAGTAAAATAGAAGATGGATCATTAGTTCTCTTTTTGGGTATGGGTGTATTTTACAACACAAAATCGACTAACAATGAACAACTGCCATTCGATAGTGACAGTATGATTTTAAACCTAAACAATGGTCGCGCAATGAGTTCAAGACTTATGTATGAGTACTCAAGAGCTGCTATGAGTCTGGAGCAGCGTAAAGGAAGAGAGTATATTATTCAGATGACAAATCATATTTATAGCTCAAAAGAGTATAAAATACCATATGTATATGAGATGTTAAAAGAGATTAAACCAAAATATTTAATTGACACTAACCTTGATGATAGTGCATGTAAAATATATGAAGATGTAGAACACTTTATGATTACAGGAACCTCAAGAGTGATGGCTGGTTATGATAGATTTATTGTCTATAAATACAACTTAGGAAGCTCAACGTATGAGCGTATTGAAAAAGAGGAGTTAAATGACTCTATCCCTATTTTATTCAAACCAATGGGTTCAACAGTTCCTGCAAAAGAGTTCATAATTAGTGATGCAGACTTTGTAGATTGGCTTACAGAAGCTATGGGAGGCTACGCTCTTCCACCATTTTTAAAAGAGTATAAAAAAGATAAATCATACTTATTTTTAGGTGTTGATTTTAGTACAGACACTTTTAGAATGGTAGCAAATGAGATAACACTAGGACTTAATGGTGGATATGTTGTTGATAATAAAGATGAGTTGAGCAAAAAAGAGAAAAAATTTATTACAGGACATAACTTAGAGTTAATACCAACAGACACAGATGAGTTTTTAAAGGCTCTATAATGGAAGATATTTTAAGTTGTGATTTTTGTGGAAAAAGTGTAAAAGAGGTATCTAAAATTTTTAGTGCTGAAAATGCACATATATGCAATGAGTGCATAGGAACTTGCTCAGATGTTATGCACAAAGAAGAGCTAAAGCAGAGTAAAAAAGAGTTTCAAAAGGGTCTAAATGTTCCTACAAAAATTAAAGAGCATTTAGATAGCTATGTAATTGGTCAAGAAGAGGCTAAAAAAGTTTTAAGTGTTGCTCTTTACTCTCACTACAAAAGAATTGACAAGCCTATTTATAAAAATGTTGAAATAGAGAAGAGTAACATAATGCTTATAGGACCAACAGGAAGTGGTAAAACACTTCTTGCAAAGTCATTAGCAAAAATTATGGATGTTCCATTTGCAGTAGCAGATGCAACTGCACTAACAGAAGCTGGTTATGTTGGAGAAGATGTTGAATCAATTCTATCACGTCTTTTGGCATCTGCAGATTTTGACATTGATAAAGCTCAAAATGGAATAATATATATTGACGAAATAGATAAAATAGCCAACAAGAGTGAGAGTGCTACTAGTGGAAGAGATGTGAGTGGAGAGGGTGTTCAGCAAGGTCTTTTAAAAATTTTAGAAGGTGGTGAGGTTTATGTACCTGTAAAAGGTAGTCGTAAAAGCTCATCTGCTGAAACAATTCTCTTTGACACTACGCATGTACTATTTATTTGTGGTGGAGCGTTTGTAGGTCTGGTTGATGATGATAAGAAAAAGAGTTCTGAACCATCTAAAATGGGATTTTTGAGTGAAAAAATAGAGAGCTTAAAAAGTTCAGATATTGAGTCGAAAGATTTAATATCATTTGGTTTAATTCCTGAATTTATAGGGCGTATTCCTGTTGTTGCAACTCTAAATCCTCTCTCTATTGATGACTTAATTAGAGTTTTAGAGGAGCCTAAAAATGCTATTACTAAGCAGTACCAAGCTCTTTTTGAACTAGATGGGATAGACCTAGAGTTTAGTGATGATGCACTAAACGAGATAGCTTCAATGGCAGAAGAAAAAGGTGTAGGAGCACGTGGACTTAGAGGAATAATTGAAAAAATTATGCTTCCACTTCAGTATGAACTTCCAGAGAGAACTGATATTGAAAAATGTATTATTACAAAAGATTTTATTAATGGTGATGAAGAGGTCACACTAGAGTTGATTAAGAAGAGTGAAAATGGATGATTTATCTACAGTTTATGAGTGGGCAAAAACTTATGAGTTTAGTGAAGAAGAGCTACAATATTCAACTATTTTAGCTCTTAAAATTCTAGATAATAAGTGTAAAATGGATTATGATAACTACAACCTATTTATGTCTGTCTATGATGGCATACTAGATAAATCCTCGACACCATTTAACAAAAAAGTACACCAAATAATAGTCCTAGCAAGAGCAGATGACCCAATAAAAGCTGGAGCTATCTACAAAGAAGCAATTGGTGAATTAAGAGTAAAAATGATGGAAAATATGAATAAACCAACAATGAAAGCTTATAAGCAGTTGGTTTGGAATCAGTTAGTATAAAATTTTAGAAGCTATACATCACAATACTCCAAATTAGGTAAATCAGGTTTTGTCAAATTCTCATTGGACATTAAGTAGAGATTTTTTAATTTAGTTAATTTATTGAACGACTCTGGTAGAGAGTTAATACTGTTCTCTTCTATATCTAACTCTAATAAATTTTCTAAATCTCCTATGCAATCTGGAAGCTCTATTAAGTTGTTGTTTGAGACACTCAGATGGTTTAAATTTTCTAATTTACATATGTTTTGTGGAAGTTTTGTCAACTTGTTGTTGTCTAGTGTTAAAATTTGTAAATCTTCTAACTTACTAATATCAAAATCTAAGTCACTTAAATTGTTATCGTTTAAATTTAGACGCATAAGCATATCGTGAGACTCTAATTTTGGAAGTGACTTAATTGAGTTACCCTCTAGCAAAAGTGTCTCTAACTCTTCAATATCATTTATTGTTTGAGGGAGTGTTTGAAGTTTATTGTATGATAGATCTAAATAGTAGAGCGTACTCATATTCTCAAAAATATCAGGCAAGATCGAAATTTCATTTGTATCTAAAGATAAATAGAGAAGTTTTGTAAGACTTTTAAGCTCATCATCAAGTCTCTCAATTACATTAGCTGCAAGTGTTAAACGTGTTAAGCTGGTTAAATTAGAGAAGCTTTTAGGTAGAGATTTTAATCTGTTGCCATTTAGGTTAAAAATCAAGAGTGACTCTAAACTGCCAATATCTTCAGGAAGCTCTTCTATTAAGTTATTTTCACACTGAATATTTTTCAACTTTTTTAGCTCTGTAATGCTACTTGGTAGTTTTTCAAGTCTGTTATTTGAAAGTTTGAGTACTTTTAAATTGCTTAATGTGCCAATGCTCTCTGGAAGCTCTCGTATTTTTTGTTTACTTAAATCAAGTACAGATAGGTTTTTTAGCTCTTTAATATCATCTGGTACAAGTGAACTTAAAGAGTGATTTACCATCCATCTTGAAAAATCTTTCAATCTATTCATTATAATCCTTATTTAGCATTCATTTGATCAATTAAGAAGTCAATCTCATCATAATCTATAGAGCCAAATTCTACCATATTAAATAGAGCCATCAAAGGTCTCCTGCAACAAGTCTTATTACATCCTGTAACAAGTTTTTTTGCTTTTTTATATGGAAGATCTGTATTTTTAAAGATATCTACTGCTTGTACGACATTTTTATCGCCACACTCACAAATAATCTGATTTTTAAAATCTCTTGGATAAAAGCAACATAAAATATATTATTTGATATACTTCGTGACAATTTTCTTAAAGGACAAGCATGAAAATAATCCTCGTAACAATGTTAATGTTTTTTTTATCTGCAATACATCTAAATGCAG
>JAYEGD010000224.1:0-2296 GCA_034658915.1 Campylobacterota bacterium
ATTTGTAACTGTGCATGAGTTTACAATAACAACGTCTGCTTCGCTCTCATTTTCAGTAATATCATAGCTTTTTAACGCACTCATCATCACTTGTGAGTCAAACATATTTGTTCTACAACCAAAAGTCTTAAAGTAGATTTTTTGTTTCATCTGTTAAATCCATTGGTGCTTGTGATAATTGTTTCTCACTTTTTAGGTTAATATTTTGAGTAGGATATGCAATTTGAATATCATCTGCGGCATTAAAAGCATCAACTATATCTGAACTTATTGTACTTCTAAGTGTTAATGTTGCATAAGCATTTGTTAAGTACCAGGTACTAACTCTAATACCATTTGATTCTATGAAAGTATATACACGAGGCTCAACATTTGTATTTTTAAGGTTGTATCTATTTCTTAGTTTATTGAGCTGTTTTCTTGTAATATCTGTGTATCCTTTAGAGTATTTTCTAGTAATCTCTTTTACTAAGTGAGCAGCTTTTGAGCGGTTTGAATCGAATGTTATTGTAATATCTATTCCATCCCAAACAGTTTTTAGTGAGTTATGAGAGTAGTTTGCTATCATATTTGTAAAGACATAATTATTTGGAATAAAAATAATACGCCCTGCTCTTCTATTGAGCATATATGATGTCAAAGTTACATCTTCTAAAATTGTAATTCTAAGAAGTGAAATATCTAAAACATCACCAACATACTCTATTCCATCTTTTACAACTTTAATTCTATCTCCAACATGAACAGAACCACCAATTACTAAAACGAGCCATCCTAACATGCTCATAAACCAATCTTTCATGGCAATAGCAATACCAGCAGATGCAAAACCTAGTACAGTTACAAGATAGCTCACATTTTCTATGTATGTAAATAGCAAAATAATTACAACTAGTGTCACATTTGAAAATGTCAAAATCTTATTTGCCATATAGAAACGTTCATTATCTGTAATATACTTTTTAATAATCTGCTTAATTAGAAAGAATATAATAAACAACACAGTAATAACAATTGCGCTATTTGCAAGTTTCAATAGTTGCTCTTGAATTGCATCATTTACACGAATTTCAAGTTGATCAACTCTTTTTTTGTATATTTTAGATGTAGTGCTAACACTCTCAAAAGCAGCTTCAAACTTGTTTAGACGTTGCTGAGCTGCATGTAACTGTGAACTTTCACTGCTATTTTTATCTATATTAATAATTTTTTCATAAAGATTTATCTCTTTTCTTAAAACTATTAAAAGTTGTCCAAGCTCCTCTTTTTTGCTTATATAGTCTTGATATTTAGCGCCAATACTTTTTATGTATGAAAATCCTGCAAAGATGTCAATAGGGTTTGATATTTCTGGGGAATCACCTAAGTCTGATGGTTCAAGCAGTATTGTAAAAGGTGTTTTACCATGACCTTTTATAAGCTCAATTTGATCATTTAAAAGTTTACTCTTTGCTTGTAGCTTATCTAAATCATCTTTATCACTCATAGTTGAGCCACTGTCAGATAACTTTTTAATTTTTAAATCTAACTGTGAAAGTTCTGTTTTTATCTCTTTGTAGCTCAAATATGAGCTATAACCTCTCATCCACCTGCTCTTTTTAGATAACTCTTGTCTTACAATATCAAGGTTTAGTTTAACTGCATTAATTTTAGCAATTCGCTCACTCTTCTCTTTCTCTTTAATTGCTTGTAACCTAAGCAGTTCAACTCTTTGGTGTTCAAGCTCTATCTGCTCTTGGGTTAAGTTTAGGTCATTGGCTAAAAGTATAGATGAAAAAAGTAGTAAAGATAGTAGCAGTTTCATATATTATTCTCTATATTTTGTTAATGTTTTTTTAATTAACTCTTCATCTAGTGTGTTACTTATTTCAACTCCACCTAAACCTTTTGGAATTATAAAAGTAAGTGTAGTATCGTTGCTCTTTTTATCTAAGAAGAATGCTTCATAAAAACTATTAATATTTTTTATGTCATAAGTTACTGGAAGTCCATATTTTTCAAGAAGTGCAGCTACACGCTTTGACTCATCACTACTCATCCAACCTAAATTGCATGCTACATCATTCGCCATACACATACCAATTGCAACTGCTTCTCCATGCAGATACTTTGAGTAAGCTGTCTCATTTTCTATAACATGACAAAATGTATGCCCATAATTAAGTGCAGCTCGCAACCCTTTTTCCTTCTCATCTTGAGCCACGACCCACGCTTTTGTCTCAGCAGATTTTTGAATTGCATAGTTTAAGTTTTCACTACTATTTAAATCGTTACTCTCTAACCACTCAAAAAACTC
>JAYEGD010000225.1:0-2291 GCA_034658915.1 Campylobacterota bacterium
TATTATAGGGATTAAGATGGTGCGCACGAGAGGATTTGAACCTCCACGCCGTTAAGCACGAGCCCCTCAAGCCCGCGTGTCTACCGTTCCACCACGTGCGCAATTAGTAATAAGTTATTTATGCTCCATTACTTTAAGGTGCGAATTATATCTATATTTATCTGAAAGGGTCTTAAAAATTTTCATTTTTTGTAATTATTATTGTGTATAATACATATAAACAAAATTTAGGAGTTTATTATATGGCACATATTGACGCAGGTAAAAAGGTTACTACAGACAGGCTAATAAAAATACCACAATTAGTTTCAGACTATTATGCTTATGAACCAGATGTAAATGAAGTTAGCCAAAGAGTAGCTTTTGGAACATCAGGGCATCGTGGCTCTTCTTTTAAAAAAAGTTTTAATGAAAATCATATTTTAGCAATTACACAAGCACTTTGTGACTATAGAAAAGCTAACGGTATTGATGGTGTAATGTACATTGCAAAAGATACACATGCACTTTCAACTCCAGCGCAACTAACTGCTTTACAAGTTTTTGTAGCAAATGGTGTAGAGTGTGCAATTGCTTCAGATGATGGCTACACTCCAACACCTGTTCTCTCATTTAGTGTAATAGAAGCAAATAAAACATCACAAAAAAAGTGTGATGGTGTTGTAATTACTCCATCACACAATCCTCCACAAGATGGTGGTTTTAAGTACAATCCACCAAATGGAGGTCCAGCTGACACAGATGTAACATATGTAATTGAAGCAGGCGCTAATAGCTACTTAATGAACTCTCTTGATGGTGTTAAGAGTGTTAGTGTAGAAGTCGCACTTTGCAAAGTTCAACAAATTGACTTTATTACTCCATACGTTAAAGCACTCTCAACTATTATTGATATGGAGCTATTGCAACGTAGCAACCTTAAAATTGGTGTTGATCCTCTTGGTGGCTCTGGAATAGAGGTGTATAAAAAGATAAATGAAATTTATGGATTAAACCTAGAGATTGTAAACGATAGAGTTGATGAAACATTTAGTTTTATGTCACTAGACCATGATGGTAAAATTAGAATGGACTGCTCATCTCCATACGCAATGGCTTCACTAATTTCACTGAAAGATAGATTCGATTTAGCATTTGCAAATGACCCAGATTTTGATAGACATGGAATTGTAACAGCTAGTAGTGGTTTAATGAACCCAAATCACTACCTTTCAGTGGCTATTTGGTACTTGTTTCAATATCGTGACAACTGGTCATCATCACTAAAAATTGGTAAAACATTAGTATCTAGCTCGATGATAGATAGAGTAGCAGCCTCAATTAACAAAGAGATTATAGAAGTCCCTGTTGGTTTCAAGTGGTTTGTAGATGGACTAAGTAGTGGAACTGTTGGTTTTGGTGGTGAAGAGAGTGCTGGAGCCTCATTTTTAAGAGATGATGGTACAACTTGGACAACAGATAAAGATGGGATTATTTTAAATCTTTTAGCTTATGAAATTACGGCTCGCTTGAAAAAAGACCCATCTGTTATCTACAAAGAGTTAGAGTCTCAATTTGGAGTTTCATACTATGAGAGAAGTGATGCAGTAGCCTCACCAGAGCAAAAAGCGAAACTTAAAAAGCTATCGCCTAGTGACATCAGTTCAAAAACATTAGCAGGTGAAGAGATAGATGGTATTTTTACAAATGCATCAGGAAACAACCAACCAATAGGTGGACTAAAAGTTACAACTAAAAATGGTTGGTTTGCAGCGCGCCCATCAGGAACAGAAGATATTTACAAAATTTATGCTGAGAGTTTTATCTCTAAAGAGCATCTAAAACTGATTCAAAATGAAGCAAAAGAGATTGTTTTAGGAGTTATTAGCTAAAATATTTTATTAAAACTTAGGTGTTCTTAAGTGCATTTTATTTTTAGGAAAAATTATGAAAAAATTAGATTATGACAATGCAGTTGCAATAACTCGTGATATTTATTGGGTTGGATTTGAAGAAAAAAAGACAAATTTACACTGCAATCCATATATACTTATTGATGAAAATGAAGTTGTTTTTTTTGACACAGGCTCTATTCCTGATTTTCCTATTATTATGAGAAAAGTATTAGAAGTTGTCAATCCTCAAACAATAAGTTTAATTGTATCAAGCCATCAAGACCCTGATGTAAGTAGTCATGTAAAATTAATTGTAGAGTAGACATTTCTACCCCTCCTTTTTATTTAATTTTATAATTCGGAGTTGCATAATGCCCCTCACAGAACCGTACTTGAAGATTTCCCTCATACGGCTCT
>JAYEGD010000226.1:0-2287 GCA_034658915.1 Campylobacterota bacterium
GAAAAATTATCTAAATTAAGTGATGATGAAAGAAAAGCTATCCAAAAGTGCTTATGTGGGATAGTTGGTTAAACTAAACCTTAAGAAGTTTAAAGATTAAAAAGTGGTTATAGCGAAATGCTATAACTCACCCTCATGTTTTGCTAAGTAATCTGCAACACCCTCAGTTGTTGCTTTCATACCCTCATCACCTTTTGTCCAACCAGCAGGACAAACTTCACCATGCTCATCAGTAAATTGCATTGTATCTACCATTCTTAACATCTCATCAATGTTACGTCCTAGTGGTAAGTCATTAACCACTGCATGACGAACTACACCTTTTGCATCAATTAAAAATGATCCACGAAGTGCTACTGCACCACCAAATAGAACATCATAATCTTTAGAAATTTGTTTAGTTAAATCTGCAACTAGTGGGTAACCAACGCGACCGATACCACCATTGTTAATTGGAGTCTCTCTCCAAGCAAAGTGAGAAAATTGTGAATCAACAGAAACACCAATTACATTTACACCACGATCTTTAAAATCTTTAAGTCTATGGTCAAACGCAATTAACTCAGATGGACAAACAAAAGTAAAGTCAAGTGGATAGAAAAAAAGTACTGTACCTTTTTCACCAAAGTTTTCTGATAATTTGAAGTCCTCAACAATAGAACCGTCACCTAAAACAGTAGTAGCCGTAAAATCTGGAGCTGGATTTGTTACTAACATATATACACCTTTTTAAAAAATTTAGAAATTATATCTAAATAATAATAATTATCCTTTAAAATAGACTCAAAAAAATATAATTATGAAATCATTTCAATAATTTTTATATGCTATAATTTTCTATAAGTAATTTATACTCCATCATATAAGGAAGTTTATTCAATGAAAATTTCACAAAAACTTGATAGCTACTTTGAAACTGCTAATAATCATATTGATATGATTCATAGAGCTATAACTCATATTAAACCTTACTATCCATTACAGAGTGATTTTAAAGAGAATATTGAAGATGACACTTTACTGTTTGCTTTAGATAGTCTAATTTTTAGATTTGCAAAACTTCAAGACTGGTTAGGACAGAAAATTTTTAAAACATTTCTAAAGTATGAAGAGTATCCAGTAGAAGATATTAGCTTTTTAGAAGTCATAAAAGTTTTAGAAAAAGAGAATATTCTCAGTATTGATATGTGGAGTGTATTTAGAGAGATAAGAAATGAATTAGCTCACGAGTACCCAAATTATGAACAAATCGCTCAAAATATAAATTTTGTAATAGATAACAGTGATAACCTTATAAATATTTCAACAAATCTTCAAAAAGAATTTTTAAGAATAAAAGAGATTAAAAATGAGACTCACTGAAAAAGAGATATCTATTATTAAAAATACAATACATAAATATTTCGGTAAAGATTTAAAAATTTACCTTTTTGGAAGTCGCACAGATGATACTAAACAAGGTGGAGATATTGACTTGTACATACTAACACATGAGAATGAGAATGAAAATGTAACATATAAAAGATTGCTAACTAAATCAAAACTAAAAGAGTTCCTATTTAAGCCAGTTGATTTAATAGTCTCAAAAACAAAATTAGGTGCAATTGATGAAGAAGCTTTACGTGGAATTGAGATAAGTGCCTGAGCATAAAGTTTAGAAATTAATTCTGTAACTGTTTCTTATTTTTGTAATGTTTTCATCTTTTAATATTATTCTGTCAAACTCTACAAAGTCATCATATTTAACTCCATTTTTTGCATGAAACGCAGAACCATTAAAAACTCCAGAGCAGTTGTACATGTAGAACCTTGAGCTATATTTATAAGCTTTTTTAAACTTCACTTTTAACTTTTTAGAGACAAACTCCCCATTTTCATAGTAGTTGTTTTTTTCAGCCATATTGCGTAAGTTTAGTGATAATTTGATTTTTTTATTTATAACGTGTTTTTTTGCATAGATGATGTAGTTGTTTTTTTTTACATGTAGAGCTACAATATGTTCTCTCTTTAACACCAATGAACGCTATGGAGTCTAATGGATTACATGTAGCGTTTTTATTGAAAAATAGAAGTAAAAAAGTAAAAATTAGTTTCATTGTTTTGTACTCATTCCATTTGAACTAAAAGTTGCACTTTAGTTTTGCCTTTTATTACAGGTTGTTGAACTTCCTTAAGGGACATTTTGTCCTTTTAATGGATTATTTAACAAATAGCGGAACACTTTGTCCAAATAATGGCTTATTTCATGCTAAAAGGACACTTTTTACTTAAGGTTGATTTTGTTAAA
>JAYEGD010000227.1:0-2283 GCA_034658915.1 Campylobacterota bacterium
TTTAAAAGATTCATCTTCTGCGTTGAACTTCACTTAACGATGCTAGCATCGCCAAGTAAAGTTCGCCTTGAATCTAAACCTTTTAAATGTTGTTGAATATGTCATCTATTATGGTCAGGCACTTATTTGTTGCTTACGCTGTGTCAGATGTAACAAATGTTACATCTGAGTAGCTCTTTTTAAATATTATCTACCTTAAAACCAATTAACGTCTCTAACTCTTGTTCAAACTCAAATTTAAAACCAAATGCTACGCCTTGTGCGGTTAAGTCAACACCAGCTTCACTTTGACTAGCACTTTTGACAAGGTATATTAAAATCTCTATCTCATCATCAAAACTGAACTCTAAACTTTTGTTTAAATAGCCATCTTTAATTAGTAGTTTTGAACTTTTAATAACTAACTCATCTTCTAAATTAAGCTCATTAAATGTCACATCTTCAATGTTTGCAAAGTGAAAGTTCCACTCATTTATGTAGCTTAGTGGTTGATTACATGTAGAGGTAAGTGCAGTTTTTAAAGCTATTGCATTATCTTTAAATTTATATGTTTTTGAAATTGAAGTAGCATACTTTTCATCTAAGAAAACCCCGCCATCACGCTTTAGTTGGAGTGATTTTTTGCTCTGTTTTACTAACTCAAATTCGTGGTTTACAAAGTCTCCATACTCTTTAAAACTGCATGACTTGAACTTTTGTATTGTAAAGCTATCATCACTTATGTGATCAATTGCTGACTTTTTAAAGTACCAGTCGTAGTCAATTGAGACACCCTCATCTATGCGAAGTTTATTGTCGTGGATTGTTGCTACTTCATCCTCCTCGCAAACATCATCACTACATGTAACTTCTATTTTACTATGGTATGCCTCTTCGTATCTTCTCATTGTGTTTTGTAGGTTGAACGCTCTATCTTTTAGGTCTAACTCAAAAATTTGTCCACCATGTGAAGCTGAGATTATTGTAATTAAATCCGCAGTTTTATGCTTATACTCAAGTGAACCGTCCATGTCAATGTCTAGTGCTTCACATGCACTCTTACTATCTAGCAAGTTTTCACACTCTATTATGTAACGATACGAAGTGTCTCTTAGGTTTGGCAAATAGATTCCACCAAAAACACCATGCCATAAAACATCATTACACTCTGCTTTAAAAAGTGCCTCTTTGTACTTTACAGTGTCAAGCTGTTTTTTTGAAAGCTCTAGCACTCTTTTATGAATCCAGTTGCTCTCTTGGTATTTTGTTAAGAAGTTTTTCCAAATTCCACCTTTTATAAACTCTGCATAGTGAGAGTTTTGGTGAAGCAGCCCCTCTAATGCCAACGTATTAGCTGAACCTAATGCCCAACCTCCCATCTCTTGGTATGAAACAGATGGTAAGTATGCTAGTGAAATTGGATTATTTGAGTTGAAATACTCTTTATACGTCTCTACTTTTATTGCCTCATCCTCTAGTGTCTGAGTTAAAAATCTTCTTAACCACTCTTTTTCATACACAGTCTCATAAGTTTTTGGCCAAATACCAAACTTTTCTCCATCATCAAATAAGATAGATGCATTATGACCCTTTGTAGTAGCGAAACTGTTTAAAAGCTCATTTGTCTCTTGTGTAGAGTAAAATGGGATTGCATATCTTAGTTTCTGGTTAATTGGAAAGAGCGCTATTTGCTCGCCTCCATCTTCTGTTAAAAAGTAGCCATTCAAGTCATTTTTGTCATAACCACTTGCTATTAAGTGGTAGTCATCTACAATTACGTACTCGATTGAGCATTTTTTCAAATCAGAAATGATTGAGTTCTCCCAAACACGCTCTGTTAGCCACAGCCCTTTAGGTGTTTGATTAAAGTATTTTTTAATGTACTTGTTAAGTTTTGTAATTTGTGCAACTCTGTCACGTGATGGGATAGATGCTAAAACAGGCTCATAATAACCACCACTAAAAAACTCTATCTGAGCAGATAAAGATTGCATTAACTCAAAAAGTTCGCCATCATTTTTACGAATAAACTCTAGTAGCCAACCACTAAAATGAACAGCAATTTTAAACTCTGGAAACTCTTTTAAAATTTCAAAAAATGGCTTGTATGACTTCTCAATCGCATCTTCAACAACAAAGCCAAAGTTGTCAATAGGTTGGTGACAATGAATCCCAAATAGTAGTGATGTATGCATAATAACCTCCAGTGAGCGTATATTTAATACACTATTTTACTATAATAGAGTTACATTAGCATTACATTTTTTGACATATACTCTATTTTGAAGCTAAATGATATGATTA
>JAYEGD010000228.1:0-2272 GCA_034658915.1 Campylobacterota bacterium
ATTGCAGTTTATAAAAACATTGATGCACTTAGAATTGTTTTAGACTCTATTGCAACTCAATCTATGAGTGTTGATGAGATTATTATTGCAGAAGATGGTCATTTTGATGAGATGGCGGCGTTTTTATACTATTTGAAGATGGATAACTTAATAAATTTTACAAAAGATGATTTAGGTTGGAGAAAAGCACTCTCATTAAATAATGCAATTAAAAAAGCAAGTGGTGATTACCTAATTTTTATAGATGGAGATGTTGTTCCACATTCTCGTTTTATTGAGGGACATATTACATCTGCTACGAGAGGTATTGTCTTTTGTGGAAAACGCTCAGAGTTGGGCGAAAAAACATCTAAAGCAATCTATGATGGCTCTTTACATGTAAGAGATTTGCAAAAGAGATACCTAATTAATGCATTAGCTTTACATGTAGATGGTGTAAGACACTACGAAGAGGGTCTTTATGTAAAACCTCATGGAATCATACATAATTGGATGAAAGAGCGTGTGGTAAAGTACATAATAGGGTGTAACTTCTCCTGTTTTAAAGATGATTTTGTAGCCATTAATGGTTTTGATGAAGATTACACACAGCCCACCGTTGGAGAAGATATTGACTTAGGTTGGCGTTTTATTGGAATGGGAATTCAACTTCGCTCTGTTCGTCAAGTTGCAGTTGTTTACCACTTATGGCACAAGAAAAATTTTGATACAAGCACTATTAAAGAGAATGATAAAATATTGTTAAAAAACTTTGAAGTAAATAGATATGTTTGTTTGAATGGATTAGAAAAGTTAAAGGATGATAGATGAAGGGCATAATACTTGCAGGTGGAAGTGGTACAAGGCTGTACCCAATTACAAAAGGTGTTTCAAAACAGTTAGTTCCAATTTACGATAAGCCGATGATTTATTATCCGTTATCTGTGCTAATGTTAGCTGGGATTACTGAGGTTTTAATCATCTCTACTCCTACTGACTTACCACGTTTTGAAGAGCTTTTAGGTGATGGTTCAGACATTGGAATGAAATTTTCTTATGTTGTTCAACCATCTCCTGATGGATTAGCTCAAGCATTCATTTTAGGTGAAGAGTTTATTGGAGATGATGATGTCTGTTTGGTTTTGGGAGATAACATTTTTTACGGTCAAGGTCTCTCTAAGCTACTAGCACAAAGTGTTGAAAATGTTGAAAAAGAGAGTAAGGCGACTGTTTTTGGCTACTACGTAAAAGATCCTGAGCGTTATGGCGTTGCTGAGTTTAATGAGGATGGAACTGTTACCTCTATTGAAGAAAAACCAAATGAGCCAAAGTCTAACTACGCTGTTGTTGGTCTTTACTTTTACCCTAATGATGTGGTAAAAAAAGCTAAAGAGGTTAAACCCTCACAGCGTGGAGAGTTAGAGATTACAACACTTAATCAAGAGTACTTAAATGAGAGAAGATTGAAAGTTGAGTTAATGGGTAGAGGGTATGCATGGTTAGATACAGGAACTCATGAGTCACTTTTAGAAGCTAGTCAATTTATTCAAACTATTGAGAATCGTCAATCACTTAAAGTTGCATGTTTAGAAGAGATTGCTTATGAGATGGGATATATCTCTAAAGAGAAACTACTTGAATTAGCACAACCACTAAAGAAAAATCAGTATGGACAGTACTTAATAAGAAGAGCTGAACATGGAAGAGGATTGAAGTAGTATGAAGTTTACAAGAACGAAAATTCCTGATGTAATTGTGTGTGAACCAACAGTTCATGGAGATGATAGAGGCTATTTTGTTGAGACTTTTCGTCAAGATAAGTTAGATGAATTTTTAGGTTTTAAAATTAATTTTTGTCAAGATAATGAGTCAAAAAGTTCAAGAGGTGTTTTACGTGGACTTCACTACCAATTAGCACCAGCAGCTCAGAGTAAACTTGTGCGTGTAATTAAAGGAAGCGTTTTGGATGTTGCAGTTGATATTAGAGAAAATTCGCCTACTTTTGGTCAACACGTTGCAGTAGAACTCTCTAGTGAGAATAAAAAACAGATGTTAGTTCCACGAGGATTTGCACACGGTTTTGTAGTGCTAGAAGATGATACAATTTTTGCCTACAAAGTAGATAACTACTACTCTCAACCAAATGATAGAGGCATAGCATTTGATGATGAAGCACTACAAATTGATTGGAAAATAGCACACAGTGAGTTAAACCTGTCTGCTAAAGATACAACGCAACCAAAATTAAATGAGACTACTGATCTGTTTAGTAGTGATATTAACTATTATGAAT
>JAYEGD010000229.1:0-9930 GCA_034658915.1 Campylobacterota bacterium
CTTGCTTACTCTTTCCGTTATCTCTTATATCTATTAATTGCTTTAAAATTTGCTCGTCTGTTATATTCATGTTTATGACTAGCAATTACTGTTCCCATTATGAAATTTATTTTACTGCGTTACTTAAATCCTCATTTAGTAGAAGAGTATGATGTTGAAACAGTAGAGAAAGGATTGTTTGATGAGTAAGATGGATTAGAAATTGGGGAGAAAATTAGCAATGAAACCATTCACAAAAAAAGATGGCACAATCGAAAAGCCAAATGCAACACGAATTAAAGCGAGAGTTATCTCTTTAAATTTGGTAGCAATTAAAAATAGGTACAGAGGCTAATAATATACCGTTTTAATTATAATTAGTTAAAATATCACTTCTTGTATAATAAATATATATTTAAAGGTAACTAAAAAATGAGTGAAGAGAACTTAGATAATGGATGAGAAAATATATGCAAGAGGCTTGTATGAAAATATAAAAGACGAAATAAACGAACTTGTAGAGAAGCTTGAAAAGATAAAAACATCAATGAGTAAAAACATCAATAGTGATGAGTTTGAAGTGAGTGAACTTGAAAGCTCTATTGAAAGCTACAAAACATATAAAGAGAAAATATCTAAAAAGTGGATGGAACATCATGAACTAAAAAGAGTTTGGGGGTTTAAGTAGTGAGTGAAGAGAACATAACATACGCAAGAGGTAGAGTAGTAGAGCTAAATGAAGAGATAGAAAGACTACAACATCAAATCAAGCCTATACATAAAAGTATCTCTTTATTAGTCAATGCTGATAGTATAGAAGTACAAGAAGTAAAAGCATTACTCGATGACTATGAGACAAAAAAAGTAAAAATATCTGATGCTTTTAAAACACTATATGCTATTCAAGATAGATGGGGTCTTAGATAAAAAATTAGAGAAGATGGAGATATTAATATGAAAAAAATACTACTAGCAACTATGCTAATTTTATCATCATTACAAGCAGACGGAAGCTTTGAGTACAAATGTAAAAGTGGTCATAAAGCAAAAATAGACAATCCAATAAAAGTACCAGCAATTAACAATAGTGAAATGTGGGTACATATTACAGATTATAGACTAAACAAGAGGTTTAAAGATAGAGAGTTTGTAACAGTTAAAGAGGTGTGGGAGTCAAGAGATACATTTTATGATGATAGAAAAAACTGTAAAATTTTAAACAATGGTCATAAACTCGTATGTCAAGGCAAAGCACCACGTAATGGAGCGAAAATAATGGATTTTAGTACAAAAACATTCTTTTCAGATGTAGAGAGCTTTAACCAACCATACATAAAAGATAATGTAAAAATTTATGTAGATGACGAGTTGGCTTATGAACATGTATATTACTCTTTATATAATATGCAAAATGCTTGTGAAGATATAAATGAGTGGAATAAAATTAGATTGATGAATAGGTAAAAATATGAATGAAAAAAGAAAATTATCTCAAATTAAAGAGATAGAGTTTAAGTGTAAAAAATGCAACACTAAAATGATTTTTGAAATAGATAAAAAAAGTACAATGCTAGAGAGATGCTGCAACTGCGGTGATGCGTTTAGATATGATAATATCCACGACCCAATGGCTCATTTAACTATAGCTATTGAGAAGTTTCAAAAAATAAATAACTTAGAAATAAGTTTAATTTGTGAAAGTGATTAAATATGAGTGAAAACAAAAATGAGGGTTTAAAAGAAATTGGTAAATCTTTGCTAACTTTATCAAATCTTGTTTTAGTATTATTTTTATTCAATACATATATGCAAAAAGAAGATTTTAGTATAATAGGTGTACTTTTAAGTATCTATGGAGTTACAACACTCTATTATTTCGGATATAAGCTTATAAACATAGGAGACACACAATGTTAGAACTTGGCATAGCAATAGCAACAATAGCAACAATAGTAATGATTGCAACAAAGATTTATGAAGCAAAGCATCAAAAAGGCTAACTGATGAATGAAAACATCGTAAAAACTACATGTAAAGAGTTAGGGATAACTCAAAAGGAGTTGGCTGAGAGGTTGGGTACACATTTAACAACAGTTCAGAAATGGGTTGCATCAAATGAGTTACCAAACAATGCTACTAAAAGTATTCAATTACTTTTAGAAAATGAAACATTAAAAACTAAATTAAATAAGTTCAAAAAAGCATTTGAAATGATTGATGAAGCAAGGGGTTAATATTTTATATACCCCTTTTATAGAAATATTCTGTATTAAAATTAGTATTTTATAGAATATTTATTCATTTACTCTTGACTTATATAGAATTATAATATATAATTCCCTCATTAATACAGAAATTTTCTGTATTTGTTCTTTAAAAGTAAGAGATTGTTAAATTAGTTTTGTGTTATACTTACAGTATGCAGAAGTTATATAAACTTTTAGAAAATGTAGGATTAGGTATTTTTGTCAATGGAAGTTACGGCTTATTACAAGGCGAAGCTTTAAGTGCAAATATTTATATAGTTGTAGGTTCTATCTACTTAATGTATATATCTATTCTTTATCAGGAGGATTAAAATGACACCACAAGAGATAATGGCGGTTATAGTTACTATTCTTGCAGCCGCATCGACAATTGGCTTAATCATAAAGAAAAAAGGTCAAAAACACTCACACTAATTTAACAACTCTCTTGCTTTTAAAAATTTTAAGAGCAAAGGGTTACCATGTCAAACATCACTTTCAACAATGTAGAGCTTAATCTACAAGAGCATCCACAACACGAGTTTTTATTGTCAAATAAAGAAGTTGCTTTAGGGTATGGTACTAGTATTCAAAGTTTAGCTCAGGCAAAACGTAATAATACCGACGAACTAATAGAAAACAAACACTTCATACGTTTACATGTAGAAACTAATGGCGGTAAACAGAAAGTCATCCATTGGACAAAAAAAGGAATTGTACGCTTAGGTTTTTTCATAAAGTCTCAACAAGCAAAAGAGTTTCGAGATTGGGCAGAGGATTATATTGTAAACGATAAACAACCTCTACATGTAGAAGACAACACTCAACTAGAACGAGAAAACATAGAACTCAAACGTGCTATGAATAGACTACTACAAAACGATGATAATAAGAAATTAGAAGCTGAAAACAATCATCTTAAAAATACCCTCATTAATGTTCACAATCGCTATCACAATCTATTAACTACTTGTAGTGTTAAAGAGTTAGAAAAAGAGTTAAAACGTATGACTAACAACTTTCAGCTAATTAGCTCTACATGTAATGATGGGAACAACTTAAACACTGAAACAATAGCTAGGCATGGTTATTGGAACTAAGGAAGATAAAAGTGCAGGTTTATTACTCCTGCACTTTAAAGGATTTTATTTATTTAATAAGGGGTAATAAATCCCTTACATAATTAAGAATAATTTTGTGTTTGACAACCACGCTTTTTACAACAGAATAAATCCTTAAAAAGATTATACACAAAATTACTCTAATTTACAAACACACGCACTAAGGAGATTACAATGCAACCGACCGACCAATACATAAGAACATCAAAACTTTGTGAAAAATATGATGTTGAAAAAAAATACTTTTTAACCAGGATTAAAAACGGTGTCTTTAAAATAAATGAACACTTTATTAAACAAGAGAATACTATAAGATGGAATGTAAAAGCAGTTCATGAGTGGTGGTTTGGAAAAGAGAAAAAACTATCAAATCCTGCAATTGATAACATACTAGATAAAATCTTAGATAAAAACCTTTTAGCTGGTTAGTGTTATGATTTCAAAGCCACCTGCTGTAAATAAAAAGGTTTACATGGCAAAAGTCGTAACAAGAGGTAATAAGCTACATATACACTACACATATAACGGTGTAAGAAATAGAAAAGCAACAGGACTCGATGCAACGAATGAAAATATCAAACTTCTTGAAGATAAAGTAATACCAGAGCTAATGCAAAAGCTTTTAGTTGGTTATCAAAAACCTAAAAACTTTGCTTACTATTTTGAGAAGTTTGTACAGTATCATAAAGCAGATAAGAGTTTTCACAATCGTATCTACATCTACAATAAAGTTAATGCGTTCTTTAAAGATTTTGATGTAGATAAAATAAAACGTCTTGACATTAAAGAGTACCTTGATACTCTAAAAATGAAAGATAAAACAAAAAAAGATTATCTACATTGCATCAAAGGTGTATTAGATATTGCACTAGATGATGAAATGATTGAGAGAAACTTTGCAACTGATATTAGATTTAAAGCATCAATCAAAGAACAAGTGGAAGTATTTTCATCAGACAATGTTGAGAAACTTCTAAAAAATGCAGATGGTATATTAAAAAATCTCTTAGCATTTTTGTTTTTTACAGGAACAAGAACAGGCGAAGCACTAGGAATAATGCTAAAAGATATTGACGAAAATAGTATTAGTATCAATCGCTCAATCTCAAAAGGTAGGATAACTACACCTAAGACGGTTGGAAGTATAAGAAAAGTACCAATATTGCATGAGCTTAGAGAGTACCTATCAAATCAGATAGAAATTAGTAAAAAAAATAATTCACTCTATCTATTTGAATATAATGGAACTTACATAAAAGATAGTACATTTTTTAAAAGAAGATGGAAAGATTTACTAATAAAATGCAACATTGAACATAAACGAATGTATCAAACAAGACACACGTTTATAACAAATATGCTAAACAGTAGTAAATTTAAAGTTATGGATATTGCACAAATAGTAGGACACTCATCCCCACAGATGATATTAACTACTTATGCAGGTTTCATAAAAGATAATAGTATAAAAATAGACGATAATTTCAAGTTGTTTGACACAAAATTGACACAATCCGAAAAACTTAAACAAAAGTATTAGTGTTAAAAGTGTCTTGAAATTACTTGTTTTAGGGGCTTATAAATGGTGGGTTCTGAGTGACTCGAACACTCGACCACTCCGTTATGAGCGTGAGCTATAACCTATTTACTAAATTGTATTATTCTTCTTTAAACCCCTTTACCATAGGCTTTTAAAGCTTTATTTGTAAATTTTATATTTATTAAATTTGTTTAAAATATACTGTTTTTTATTAAAAAAGTGGGGTAAAAAGTGGGGTATTATATGGTATAAAATTTTTATAAATAATTATAAGGTTTTAATTTGAGTATTAGATGGACAGATTTAAACAAGTTATTAGACCATTTGTTTCAAAAACATTACAATCAAAAATCAATGAAGCAATAAGGAGAAGTTTTGAGTAGAAGATGTCCCCCAAGGGGACTAGCAAAGGGAATAAATCCCCAGCCAATATATGTATTTGAGATTATACATCATTAATTAAATTATGCCAAATAATCACTATAAAAGGAGGGAGGACAACACCCCTCATTTATCCTGCACTGGTAACGCCCCATACTAGAGTGCAAGGCTCGTGGATGCCCTTATTTCCACCTCTTTTGTTGATATATTATGTATTTTATCATTATTTTTATAAATATTAATAAATTAAAGATTATGATATAATATTACAATACAAATTCACTACTAAATTTAAAGGTAAATACAATGGTACAATATGCGCAAAATGAACTTTTATCAATTACGGAGTTTACTAAAAAACTTGCTAGTATTGTTAAGGGTGTAAAAAATGAAGCAATTGAAAAAATCGGGATTCTTAAAAATAATAAGTTAGAAGCAGTTCTTATTTCTACAGCTGAGTATGAAAGATTAAAACAGTATGAAGCATTAATGGAAGTAAAAGAAGATAAAGAGTTAATCAAAATTGTTGAAGATAGATTATCAAAACCTTATGAAACAATATCTCATGCAGATATGCTTAAAAGTCTAAATATTAATCCTGAAGAACTTAAATAAAATGTATTCTATTGAATATCATGAAGATATTAAAAAAGATTTTAAGGAATTAGGACATAGTAGCACACTTTTAGTTCTTAAAAAAATAACTCAAATAGCAAAAAATCCAATTATTGGTAATGAACTAGGTAATAGAGCAAATCTTAATTTAGTTGGTTGTCGTAAAGTTTATGTAGATAACAAAAGAGTAAGAATTGTCTATAAAGTTATTGAAAGTAAAATAAAAGTTTTTGTTGTTGCAGTTGGCAAGCGTGATGACATGGCAGTTTATAAAAAAGCATCTCAAAGAGTTTAAACAAATGGGAACTAGAAAAGATTATAAAAAAACAAAATACACTGGTGTTTATGTAAAAGAAGATAGCAAATCAAAAGTTAAAACTTATTTAGCACGTGCAAAAGTCAATGGGGTTGAAATAGAGCAAGTTGTAGGCTATTCAAATGATAAATACAAAACTAACCCTGCCCTAGCCTACAATAGACGTGTAGAGCTTATAAATGTTATTAAAGCTGGTGGTTCTACCAAAAGAGCAGATAATCCAACACTTAAAGAGTTTTTTGAGGAGTTTCAAGAGTTACGAAAAAATACAGTTTGTGAAAATAGATATAAAAGTTCTTTCTCTTTTTTCAATAAATATGTGTCTATTGAACTTCAAAATCAAAAACTTACGAAAGTATCAAGTAGTGATTTACAAAAAATTATTAATAAGATGATAAATGAGGGTAAAAAAGGTAGTTATGTAGTAATGGTTAAAGAGATATTTTCGCCGCTATATAAAAAAGCTATTGAATATGGTCAAGTTGAAAAAAATATTACAGATTATTTGAAGTTTCCAAAATATGATAATACAAGATATTTTTCACTTACAGATGAGCAGATAAAAGCATTAATCAAAGAGATTATGAATATACCTGATAATAAGTATAGAGTTATGTTTATGTTCTTAATTAGAGGGCGTAGGAGTAATGAGGTTAGGTCTTTATCATGGGAAGATATAGATTTTGGGAACAAGCTATATACTGTACGTGACCACAATAATAAAATAAGACAAAATCAGTCATTCATGTTGGATGATGAATTAATTGAACACTTGCAACTAATACCTCGTGAAAAAGGTCTTATTTTTAAATCGCCAGTTACTAATAAAAAACTATATTCTATTCCTAAGAGATTATGGGAACGAATAAAAAACAGTGTTGGTTTACCTGATATGAGAATACATGATTTTAGACACTTACTAGGATTTACACTTGTAAACAATAATGTTCCACTTGAATCAATACAAAGAGCTTTAGGACATACTAAAATAACTACTACACAAAGATACTCAAATCAAAAAGAGTTAATGGCTAAAGAGGCTGTTGATACTTTTTTGAATATTATTAATAAGAAGTAAAGGGAGACAAGGGAAATAAATCCCTTGACTATGTTAGTTTAACATAGGTGCAAAAATGCACATAAGCATTAAAGCGATTAATAGCTTATTCATAAAATCCCCCTGTTTAGAATCTAGGAGGGCAAAAAAAAAGGTTAGAGGCTCATGACTTCCTCTAACCTTTAAAAGCTTTTTACCACTCCATAAATTCTAAACAACTATTAATCGCTAGTAAAATTATACATCATTCAAAATATTAAGTCAATTACTCACTTAAAAAGTGTTTTGATGCTTTTAAGCTATCATAAAATAAGTTTTGAGAGTTTTACGCATGAACTGGTTGGCTGAGTAAACTTTTTTTAATTTTCAGAAACAAAAAAAACTCTACTCATGGATATTTTATCTAAGCAGTAACCAAAAAACCAAAACAAAAGCAAATCCTAAGAGCAACAACTATTTCGTCTGACACACTCATATAAGAAACAAACCATTTTAGAATAGTTCTCCATAGTGGCTTACCAGCCAAAGTAAAAGTAAGGTTTTTTTATCTTCTCACAAAAAAATACAAAGCAGTCTAGCCCTCGAAGCCTAAGAGCGAGAGAGGTCTAGGCGTAGCTGTTTATGATATTTCAAAATTCAAACCCTAATTAATTTAATATACCCTATATATAATGGATATATTGGTTATATATGATATATCTTTAAGTTTAAATTCGAATATAATATATTTAACAAAAAAAAGAGGTTTTATCATGGCACAATTTCAAGATAGAGAGTGAGTTAAAAGATGTAGCCGATGAGCTATCACAAGAGTTCTCAAATAAACAAGAGTTTTTATCTGTTCTACTTGATAGTTACAAGACGTGTAAGAGTAATGCGGTTGATACAGATATAGATATGTCAAAGTATAATGATATAGAAACTGGCACTAAGTCTGCACTCAATGAAGCGTTTAAAAATATTATCTACACAATACAAGCGAACACCAGTAGTGCAAAACAATTAGCTCTTAGTGTTGAACAGGACAAAAAAGCAATAGTAGATGAGAGAGAAGCGTTTAAGGCTCAAATAGCAGAATTACAAGCAGTAACTAAAGAAGCAGTATTTAATATAAATAATATGACTGTTACTCTTAAAAAAGGTGACACTAAAAAAGGATTTGTACATATATTGCTTAAGCATTTTTGCAATAACTGTGATGGAGAAATAACTGCTAGAGATATAATAAATATGGATATGATTATAGCAAGAGGTATTAAGCTAAATAGAACAGGTGTTAGTAACCATAGTTTACATGTTTACCAATATTTAAAAGGTAATAAACATCATAAAATAGTATTGAAGCCTGATGTAAACAATAACTTTGTAGTAACAATGTATAGTGTTGGATAAATTAAGAAAAATGGAAGTAAGACGGCAAGTTTTAAACCTCCAACGGGTAAACAATGTGAAAACACAATGTAACCTGACGTAACCCTACTTCACGGCAAATAGACGACGTTTCCGTCACAGAACACATATAAATGAACTCTATGATGAAAACTCAATTAACAAGATTATAACATAAGAATATTAAAAAAAGGCTAAGACCCTAAAGCCTTAACCTAAATACTGTACCAACACTCCGTGGTTAAAGGAATTAGATACATACCGTGCAATCCGATAGAAGAATTGTATCATAAAAATATTTAAAAGGTATAGAGAAATTGTGTCTAAAATTGTGTCTTTTTTGTATCTAAAGTGCATAGAATAGTAGTCACATTTTTTAGTAAAACCCATATAATAGGGAATGTACTGAATACAGCTTATAGTTGTATCTACCTTACTTTAAGCCCTTGATTTAGGGGTTTATAACCATTTCTAAATTAGTATGACCTAAAAGAGATGCTAATTCATTAATGTTGCGAACTTGTGACGTGTTGAGTTTCAACTATTTTTATAATGCCATCTCTTCAACTTTCTCTTCAATGGCTAATAGCTCTTCTACTTTTTGTTCATATAGAGCTTCTGTATCTTCTAGCTCTTTTGCAATTATGGATAGTCCTTTTTGCTCATAGCATGATGGGTCACTTAGACAGTTGTTAAGAGTCTCTATTTGTAGCTCTAAATTATCTATTTCAGTGGGTAGTTTTTTTAGACTCTCGCTCTCTTTGTATGAGAGTTTTAGTTTTTTTTCATTTTGTGGTTTTGTCTCTTTTTGTTTTACTATTATCTCTTTTTCATAACTATCTAGCTCTTTAATCTCTTTTTCAATCTCTAAGTATTGGCTATATTGTTGAAGTGACTCTTCGCAATCTCCATTACCTTTTAAGATAAACAGTTTTTTAGCTATTTTATCTACAAAATATCTATCGTGACTCACTATTATTACTGCACCATTAAAGTTTTGTAGTTGCTCTTCTAAGATGTTAATTGTCGGAATATCTAAATCGTTTGTTGGCTCATCTAGTATGAGACAATCTACTTTTTTTGTAAAAAGTAGTGCTAGTGCAACACGGTTTTTTTCACCACCACTTAAAATTCCTACTTTTTTGTCTAAAAACTCTCGTGGAAACAGAAAGTTTTTCAAATAGCCATAGACATGCATGTTTGAGCCTTGAATATCTATTCTATCTCCACCATTTGGGCAAAAAGTTTCTATTAGGTTTAAGTTGTCATTTAGCATCTCTCTGTGT
>JAYEGD010000230.1:0-2264 GCA_034658915.1 Campylobacterota bacterium
GATGACATATTCAACAACATTTAAAAGGTTTAGATTCAAGGCGAACTTTGCTTGGCGATGCTAGCATCGTTAAGTGAAGTTCAACGCAGAAGATGAATCTTTTAAATGTTGTTGAATATGTCATCTATTATGGTCAGGCACTTTTAATTAAGGGAGATAGATTGATTGATAGTAATGATTTAGAGTTAATTAATAAAAAGTACTACAGAACTTTTATTAAATACATCTTTTTTAGTATCTCTTTTTACATAGTTGCACTTTTTGTTGTTACCTATATTTTAGAGACAAAAAATATTGATTTATTCAATAAAAAGACTAACAATCAAGTTGAAAGAAGCATTGCACATGTAATAAAAGCGTATGATATACGGCTATCTAATATTGCAGAAACCTCTGTTTTAAATATTAAAAACAAGATTGCAAGCAAAGATCATGACTTTTTAATTAAAAACTTTGATAATTACTTTAAAGAGTTAAAGCATGAAATGCCAACACTTGAAAGTATGCAATTCATTGATGTTAATGGCTCTTCAATAGCAAGGTTACATGAAACTAATGCATATAGTGACAATTTATTAGAAAAAAGAGACTCAATTAAAAACATTACACAAAATCATTTAAAAATAATTGGTTATGAAAATGGTGTTTATAAGAATGTGTTTAGATTTATGTACCCTATATTTGAAAATGGATATTACATTGGGGCTTTAGAGTTCGGATTCTCTCCATTTTTTCTTTTAGATGAAATCAGTGATATTACAGGTTATTGCTCTATGTTTTATATGGATAAAGGTAGAACTTTAGAAGTTGATTCTAATAGCAAAAACAGATTGTCAAAAGATAAAATAGAGAAGATTAAGAGCATTGCTATAAATTACGATATGAACTCTTTAAGTACCATCTCCTTTGAAGATAAAGAGTATCTTGTCTCTCCAGTAAAAATTAGAGATTTTAATAAAAAAACAGTTGGATATGTTTTTGTTTTAATTGATACCTCAAAATTAACTAATAATAAAACAACACTTCTACAACTAGTTGGTGGTATGAGTACTATAATGTTTGTATTATTGATTCTTTTTGTTAGTAAAATTTTCAAAAAAATGCAATACAAAATTGTTCAAGTTAGACAAAATCAAGTTGAAGATTTAGAGGAGTATAAAAATAAATTGGAGCTGAGTAACAACTACTTAGATACTGTATTTAATTTCTCTCCAAGTATGATTTACACTACAAATGGTGAAGCTTTAGGTAAAATAAATAACAAATTATTAGAGTTTTTAAATTATGATAGTGTTGAAGAGTTAGTTTGTGAGCATGAGTGCATTTGTGAGTTTTTTGAAAATAGAGATGGTTTTGTTGCCAAAGAGGTAGATGGAACTACTTGGCTAGAGTATATTTTAAAACATAAAGATCTGAAAAATAGAGTCTTAATGAAAAATAGAAAAACTTTAAAAGAGCATGTTTTTGATATTAAAATTGAGAAGTTAAACTTTGATAAAAATCAAAGACATATTGTCGCACTAAATGATATAACTGAGTTGGAGTTTCAAAAAAATAGGTTTGAAGAGGCAATTGATGGAACACAAGATGGACTATGGGATTGGAATTTGAGTACAGATGAAGTCTATTACTCAACTAGATGGAAGTCAATGTTGGGGTATGAGCCTTATGAGTTAGCAAACAAGCTCTCTACTTGGAAAAAATTGGTGCATCCAGTAGATTATGAAGAAGCTTCTCAAGATTTAGAAAAAAATATTAATAAACAGAGTGATTATTATGAAAATATACATAGACTAAAACATAAAGATGGTAGCTGGGTATGGATTTTAGATAGAGGTAAAACAGTCTTTGATGTTGATGGGCATCCTCTTAGAATGGTAGGGTTTATTACAGATATTACTGAAAAAAAATTGTTAGAAGAGAAACTGATTAAAAAAGATGAGATGATGATAGCTCAATCTCAAAATGCTGCTATGGGGGAGATGATTAGCATGATTGCTCATCAGTGGAGACAGCCTATTGCAATTATATCTATGAGTGTGAATAATATGTTAGTAGATATTGAGTTAGATGAAATAGAGGTAAATAGCTTTAAAGAGCACTCTGAAACTATTTTAACTCAAACTCAACATCTCTCTCAAACAATAGATGATTTTAGAAACTTTTTTAAACCTGAAAAGGTTAAATCTTTAGTAACTGTTCAATCTGTAATAGATAACTTAGTTCATATCTAAACTAGGTGTTAAGATATGAACTAAGTTATC
>JAYEGD010000231.1:0-2263 GCA_034658915.1 Campylobacterota bacterium
ATTAAGTTTTAAGTTCTTTGTAAAGTCGCTATTTTAGGGGTTTAAAAGAAGATGGTGTCAAGAGAGGGCCTTGAACCCTAGACCCCCGGCGTATGAGACCAGTGCTCTAACCAGCTGAGCTACCGTGACACGCTTTTTGTAAAGAGGTGGAATTATACTGCTTGAATCATTAAAGTAACATAAAACTACGATATAATTTGAAATTATGGTTTATAGATGTATAATTCAAACAATATTACATGTAAAGGTTCAATTATGTTAAATGGCAAAAGTGTACTTATAACTGGTGGAACTGGTAGTTTTGGTAAAGAGTTTGTTAATACTATTTTAAAACTGTATAAACCTAACAAAATTATTATCTATTCGCGTGATGAGCTGAAGCAGTATGAAATGGCTCAACTATTTAACGATAAAGCAATGCGATACTTTATTGGTGATGTAAGAGATAAAGATAGGCTTAAACGTGCAATGATTGATGTTGATGTTGTAATTCACGCAGCAGCTCTTAAACACGTTCCTATTGCAGAGTATAACCCAATGGAGTGCATTAAAACAAACATTATGGGTGCTCAAAATGTAATTGATGCGGCTATTGAGTGTGGTGTTCAAAAAACAATTGCGCTCTCTACTGACAAAGCGGCTAATCCTATTAACCTTTATGGTGCTTCAAAGCTAGCTTCTGACAAACTTTTTGTTGCGGCCAATAACATAGTAGGAACTCAAGATGTCTCTTTTAGTGTTGTTCGCTATGGTAATGTAATGGGTTCTCGTGGAAGTGTTGTTCCATTTTTTAAAAAACTAATTGATGGTGGGGCTACAGAACTTCCAATTACAGATGAAAAAATGAGTAGATTTTGGATTACAATAGAAGATGGTGTAGCGTTTGTTTTGAAAAATTTAGAACGAATGCAAGGTGGAGAGATTTTTGTTCCAAAAATAGCCTCCATGTTAATTGTAGATATGGCTCGCGCAATTGCTCCTGAACTTCCACACAAAATCATAGGTATCCGCCCTGGAGAGAAACTTCATGAAGTGATGTGTCCTAAAGATGACTCACACCTAACACTAGAGTTTAATGACCACTTTGTAATTGAGCCGACAATACAGTTTTCTCAAAAAAGAGATTTTCATAAAAATGCAATTGGTGAAGTTGGTAAACGTGTAGAAATTGGTTTTGAGTACAACTCTGAAAATAATACTCAATGGTTAAGCAAAGATGACTTACTTAAAATGATAGATAGAGTTTAAACTCACAACGATGTCTCTTTTTATAATAATTCAAGCAAGAATGACATCTACTAGGCTTTTTGGTAAAGTGATGCTTCCACTGTGTGGAAAAACAGTTTTAGAAGTTATGCTTAAAAGAGTTAAAGCTTTCAAACCTAATATTATTATTGCAACAACTAATGATGGGACACAAAAGCCTATTGTTGAACTCTGCAAAGCTCTACATGTAAACTACTATGAGGGTGATACTAATGATGTTTTGTCTCGCTACTATGAGAGTGCAGTTCATTTTGGTGCTAAAAGTGGTGATACAATTGTTCGCTTAACATCAGATTGTCCTTTAATGGATGGTGAAATTATAAAAAAAATAGTTGATTTTTACAATGAAAACAGTTTTGAATTTGTCTCAAACTGTGTTCGCAGAACATATCCAAGAGGAATGGACTGCGAAACATTCTCGTTTAACTCTCTTAAAATGGCTTTCTTAAATGCCACAACACCTTTTGAAAAAGAGCATGTAACTCCATACATTAGAGCGCATAATCATTTAGGCTCTGTAGAAGATAGTGAAGATTTTTCAAAGTATAGATTAACTTTAGATGAAGATGCTGATTACAAGGCTATTAAAGAGCTCTATAATCTTTTTAATAATCAAGTCGATTTTAACTACAATGAGCTTAAAAAAATGCTAACAAATCATAGTGAAATATATGAGATAAACAAGCATATTGAGCAAAAAAAGAGATAGGGGTTTTTATGAGTACTGAAAAAATATCCAACAAAGAGTTGGAGAGAAAGTTTATTGAAGATGGTTCATACATTTTTGGAGAGGTTTTAGATGCTGATAGAGCAGATGAACTCTACAAAGAGATTTTAAAAACTCGAAAATTTGATAGCTCTTTGTTTATGAGCGAAGAGTATTATTTAAAGAATAAAAATCATTTAAGTACAAACCCTAATGCTAAAACAACTCTGCTTAACAGGTTTGAAAAAGAGTTGGAATTTTTTTCAAAAGATGAGTACATTCAAGGCTTTA
>JAYEGD010000232.1:0-2259 GCA_034658915.1 Campylobacterota bacterium
GGATAATATCGCCTATTCTTGCAAATATAGTTCTTGATGGTATTGAAGCACTTGTAAAGAGTCATAACACAAGACATCAAAAGATGAAAGATGGTGTTAAGTAATAAGACATAACAAAGTTCAAAAAAGGTTCACATATTGCTAGTAGAGTAATATGAAGAAAATAAATATAGATGATGCAGAGATAATAGATAAGCTAAAAGAGCTAAAAAATTTTGGTACGAGTAAACAAGAAAGGATTCGTTCACATGCAGTGTTGCTCTTAAGTGATGGAGTAAAATTGAGTGAAATAGCAAAAATATTTGATGTGAGCGACAGGATGGTTTATAATTGGATTTCAGAGTGGAATAATTTAGGGCTCACTAGTCTCAAAAGAAAAAAAGGTGATGGTCGAAAACCATTACTAAATGATAAAGAGGATAAAGAGCTGATACAAAGGTTGATTGAGGAAAACCCACATCAACCAAAAAAAGCGTATGCTCTCGCACTTGAAGAACTCAAGAAAAGCATAAGCTATAAAACATTTCAAAGATTTTTAAAAAAGCACTTAATTTCAGCTACAAACGGATGAGAAGAGATCCAGCTAAAAAACCAGATAGTAAGCTGTATCAAGATAAAAAGACTAATCTTGAAGCACTAGAGTTTTTTGCTAAACAGGGTGTTATGGATATATGCTACTTTGATGAGAGTGGATTTAGTCTAACACCAAATCTACCTTATGCATGGTCTGCAGTTGGAAAAACCATTAGTATTCCATCTAAGATGTCAAAAAAACTTAATGTACTTGGATTTTTAAATATCAACAATTCTAAACTCTTTGCATCAACAACCTATGACAAAGTTGATACAGAAGTTGTTATTGAGGTTTTTAATCTTTTTGCAGATCAACTTAAAAAAGACACTATTGTGGTTTTAGATAATGCTGCTATTCACAGGAGTAAAAAGTTCAAATCAAAAATAGTTGATTGGGAAAACAAAGGACTAAGACTCTTTTATCTTCCACCATACTCTCCACAACTAAATCCTATTGAGCAGCTCTGGAAATTTATGAAGTATTACTGGATTGAACTTGATGCTTACAAGTCAGTTGAAAATATGAAAAACTATGTTGAAAAAGTTATTGTTGAATATGGCATCAACTATGAAATTTGTTTTGGGTGATTACTTATCTTCAAAATGGAGAAGGTATCCACATATATGGTCGTATAACAGCAGTAGCAGATGTTTTTGATGCACTTGGAAGCGAGAGAGTTTATAAAAAAGCTTGGGAGTTAGAGAAGATTTTAGCGTTATTTGAAGAGGAGAGTGGGAAACACTTTGACCCTACTCTCATCAGACTTTTTGTAGATAATCTTGATACCTTTTTAGCAATTCGTGAAGAGTTCAAAGATAAAGTAATCTAAATGCGAAAAACATTCAATATAATTTTTATCGTTTTGATGTTGTTTTTTTTATTTTATTCACTTAGTATCATAGGAAACTTATCAAAACTATTCTATTCAAAGGGTACTTGTAATGAGTATTTAACTTACAATGGAATAGAACTTTTCTCCTCTGAAAAAATGGAATCAAGCATAAAAAATCAACAGTTACTGAGTGATTTAACCCCTTTTGAGTGGGATAAACTCTATGTTATCCTACCTTATAGTAGTGACTTTGATATAATGAAACACATTGGATTTCGCCCAAAAGTATTGGGAACAACATGTATCTATACCCATGATGATAGAACATTATTTCTCTTTCTTAAAAATGATACTCTGATTGCATATGGAGATGTACCCATAGCTTGGACTCAAATAGCACACTATAACAGTAAACATCAGATGCAGTTTGAGTACTACTCTACAGAGATCTGTATAGAAAAAAAAGAAGGTGTTCCTTATGTTGACAACTGTAATCATTAATTTTCTCATAGGTACATTTGGATCATTGTTTCTCTTCTTACTCACTACCTATATCAGTGGAGAAGAAAGATTTTCTGCTCCCTTCTTTGTCATAGCGATTGGTATTCTCTGTGCTGTTTTATCTACAATGTTTAATTATCTATCTACTTGGATTATTTTGGGAATCTATGCAGTAGCATGTATAGCTGAATTATATAGAGGTAGGGAAACACTTTGACCCCCCGTCAACGGCATTAAGTTAAGCCTATTGGCACCTATACTTAGGACTTTCAACTGATTAATTCCCAACACTTTTCTTCTTCCTTTTGAGGTGGTTTATCGAGTTTGTGGCTATGGTTGATTTATGTATATC
>JAYEGD010000233.1:0-9873 GCA_034658915.1 Campylobacterota bacterium
CTCTTTTGTTGCATTAGTTGCTAATGGATGGTACTGACTAAATGCAGCTGCACTTATTCTAGCTGGGTTAACACCATCTAAAATAAGCTCTTGTAAAACAGAGATTGCGCGCGCTCCTGAAAGTTCCCAATTATTTTTATATGGACTATCTTTTCCTGGTGGTAAATCGTCTGTGTAACCTCTTACGCTTAAGTCAATATCGTTTGGCATATTATCAACAAGAAGTGAAATTCTTTTTAGAAAAAGCAGTGCATCTTCACTGTCAATGGTTGCACTTCCAGCTTTAAATAGCAAAGAAGATGGAAGTTTAATTACAAAACCAGCTTCAGCATCTTCAAGTGTAACTTCAGGACCATGACCTTTTTGTTGCATTTCGTTCATTTCACTTACAGCTTCTTGAATTTTATTTACTTGATCATCTGTCTCTGTTGTCTCTTCAACTGGAGTTGCAATCTGGATACGCTTATGTGAAACCTCGCTCATTGTTCCACCCTCTAAAACACTCATAGCACCTGCAAGTGAGCCCATAGCCTCTTCAACTTTTTTTGCATCCATTGTACTCATAGATAATAGCAAAACGAAAAAACATAGCAGTAAAGACATTAAGTCACCAAATGCAGCTAGCCACTCTGGCATACACTCAGGACAATCTGGACACTTTTTTTTAGCCATCTATTCTCTACTCAAATTGACTTACACGCTCATTAGGCGGTAAGAAACTAAGCAGTTTTTGCTCTAGTGTACGTGGATTATCTCCTGCTTGAATAGACATAATTCCCTCTAAAATAAGAACTCTAACAAGAGTCTCTTCACTATTTCTAATTCCTAAAATATTTGCAATTGGTGCACCAAAAATATTACCAATCATTGCACCATACATAGTGGTAAGTAGTGCAACTGCCATTGATGGTCCAATTGCTGCGGGGTCTGCCATATTTAAAAGCATCGCAACAAGACCAATTAGTGTACCAACCATACCCATGGCACCTGCTAATCCAGCCCATTGACTAAATATTGCAGCATTACTTTTATGGCGTCCATCTGTCTGTTCTGTCTCTATCTCTAAAAGTTCACGTATTGTCTCTGGCTCATTGCCATCAACTGCCATAGAGAGACCTTTTTTTAAAAATTCATTTGGTTCTGCATTTGCAGCAGCTTCTAAAGATAAGATGCCATCTTTTCTAGCAGTTGTAGCAAAGTCAACAAGTTTTTTAATTAGTTCTGGAATGTTTTCTTGAGGAGGTTTAATAGCAATCATGAAAATTTTAGTAAAATTCTTCATCTGCTCCATTTTAAAGGAAATAAGAAGCGCACCAATTGATCCACCGATAACAATAAGTGCAGATGGAATGTCTATGTATGGACCAATACCAACACCCATAGCCATTGCTGAAAAAAGTAAACCAAGGATTAAAACTAACCCTATGACCGTACCTAAATCCATTTAAATCCTTGTCGTTTTTGATGTTAAGCACCCTAAAACTTATGTTTTCGAGAGTTAGAATGTTTTTTTATACACTATTCTTTTGATTAATTTGCGATGATACCTTAATTTATGTAAAGTTGTCATTAAACTCTTTTTTTATTGCTATAAATTTGTCAATATTTTTTACAAATATATCTACTAAGTATGGGTCAAAATGTTTCGATTTTTCACTTATGAAAAGCTCTACAATCCTATCAATGCTCCAACCCTTTTTATAGACTCTATCACTAGCTAGTGCGTCAAAAACATCTGCAAGAGCGACTATTCTTCCATAAATGTGTATCTTATTTCCACTTATTCCACGAGGATACCCTGTTCCATCGAATTTTTCGTGATGCTCATGAGCCATAATTGCAGCAGCAGATAAGATATCACCTTTTGAGTCAGAGAACATCTCATACCCTAAAACGGTATGTTTTTGCATAATTTTCACCTCTTCATCACTCAGTGAACCTGCTTTGTTTAAAATTGAGTCTTCTAGGGCAACTTTTCCAATATCGTGCATAGGAGAAGCCGCGTATAAAATTTGACAATGTTTCTCATCTAATCCATGAAGATATGCAAGAAGGTAGCAATATTCAGCTACACGTTTGACATGATTTCCAGTCTCTTTTGAGCGTAACTCTGCAATTTCACCCATTTTCATTACAATTTCAGTCTGATTTTTTTCTATGACATTATCTTGCAACTTTTGAAGTTTTAAGTGCGTATTTACTCTTGCAACTAATTCAGCTTCTCTAAATGGTTTTGTTATAAAATCTACTCCACCAACTTCAAAACCCTTTATAATATCCTCTTCATCTGCTTTTGATGTCAAAAAAATTACACTAATATTTTTAAGCTTAGGATGCTCTTTTATCTTTTTGCATGTCTCATAGCCATCCATTCCATCCATAAGAACATCTAATAAAATCAAATCTACATTAATATCTTCAAGTTTTCTAAGTGCAACTTCACCACTAACACACTCTACAATCTCTTCAACAAGTTCAACTTTGCTCTTTAGTGTAATTGATAGTAGTTTTCTAATTGTCCTTGAATCATCAACAACCATTACTCTCATAATTCATCCTTAAATATGTAGTGATATGCAATATGTGAAACAATATAGACTACAAAAAATGAGACGACAACATCGCTAAAGAAGTGTCCACCATTTGCCATTCTTGCAATTCCGACTAAAAAACCATACGTTATGGCACTAGCTTCTAAAACTCTACGTCTTCTTGAAGCCAATAGTGCTACTGCAATTAAAAAAAATGCTCCAGAGGCGTGACCACAACTAAAAGAGCAGTTTCTCTCACATTGATCACTCATAACAAATGCTGGTGTAAATGTGGAAGTTCCACCAAACTCTACTGTTTTATGTGGACGCGCTCTTCCAAAGTTGTCTTTAAAAATTACATTTACAATAAGTCCAGGCGCTAATGCTAATACTAAAAATAGGTAGATAACTACTCTGCTTGTAATATTTAAGATGTTTTTTTTGAAATAAAGATTATAAAACCATGTGAAAAGAACAGTAACCATTGTGCCAATAATAATTGGTTTCACAGAGTAGTAAAGTCCTCTCTCCCACCAAGATTGGTTGTAGATGAAACCATCATTTGAGTTATAAAAAAATGACATAGTGTAGAGATCAATTTGAGGAAAAAGCACAAATAAAAGACTACTTATAAAAAATGTTATCCAAATAAGTTTTGAAACTCCAAACACATATCTCCCTCATAGTTTTATTTTTTATGTATAATATCGAAAATCAATAGATAGTGAACTGAAATTATGGTTACAACTTTAAATAAAAAAAATGCAATACTTCTTATTACTCTTGTGGCACTTTTTAGCTCCATTTATAACGCTTTTTTACCTCTTCATGGGGATGAGGCTTACTACTGGGTATGGAGTAACAATCTACAAAGTGGTTACTATGACCATCCGCCTTTAATTGCATACTTTATAGCTTTTTTTACATATTTTGGCGATAATGAATTTTTTGTTAGATTAACTAATGTTTTTTGTATGAGTGTTGCAATTTTTTACATGTACAAGATAGCGTTAGAGAATTTTAATGAGCAAATTGCCACTTATTCACTTCTGCTTTTCTTGTCAATTCCATTAGCTAATGCTGGTTACATCATTACTACACCTGATTCACCTCTAATTCTGTTTTGGACACTTAGTTTGTACTTCTCTATCAAGGCTTTTCAAAGTAATAAAACTATCTATTTTATTTTAGCAGGTGCTACGCTTGGCTTTGCAATGCTTAGTAAATACACTGCTATTTTACTGGTTTTTTCAACTCTTATTTACACACTTTTTTACAGACGTGACCTATTTTTAAACTACCGTTATTACCTAAGTATTACTGTTGCATTTTTAGTGGTTTTACCAATGGTTTTTTGGAACTATAAGAATGACTGGATTAGCTTTATGTTTCAGCTCAATCATGGTGGGCTTGCAAAAACTGAGCTTCATTACAACTACATTTTAGAGTTTTTTGGTGGTCATTTTGGAGTTATTACTCCTGTTTTTTTCACACTAATGTTAATTATGATATTTTATAAGAAGTTTTATAAATCAGAAGTTGAAGTGTACTTACTAATTGCTTTTATGACTACATTTTTCTTCTTTTTATATAAAGCTCTTTATGCAAGAATGGAGCTAAACTATGATGCACCTGCTTTTATTAGTGCATCTATTTTAGTTAGTGTTTACATGTACAACAAAGGGTGCAAAAAACTCTTTTTTTATGGTGTAGTAACTGCTCTTGTTTTAACTCTATTAGCAAGAGTAGGACTTCTGTTTTTCACTCTACAAGTACAAGATAGAATGGTGGGTTATAAAGAGTCAGTAGAGCTTTTAGCAAAACATAGAGAAGCTAATGATGCACTCTATGGAAACCATATTCTAAGTGCTTCACTATTGAGCTTTTACTTAAAAGATAACCCAGAGACAAACATAGCAAACAACACAAGGTTTAGTCAATACGATATGTGGAAAAAACCACTAAAAGATGGACTGATATTAAGCTATGAAAATATTAGTTATGACTTAATGACAAAGTATGAGAGTGTAAAAGTAGTAGATAAATATGAACTCTTTAAAGGTGAAAAACTATTTAAAACTTTTTATATCTACCGTGTAAGTGGTGCTAAAAAGGAGAAAATTTGAGACTATATATAGATGGTGATGCACTGCCAAATCTTCTAAAACCAATTTTAACGCGCTCTATTGAGAGACTAAGTATTGAGACACATGTAGTTTCAAACAAAAAAATATCAATGGGTCAAAAAAGCAGTAATATCAACTACCTCATAGTAGATGAGGGAGCAGATGAAGCAGACAATAGAATTGTAGAGCTTTTAAAAGAGGATGATTTAGTAATAACGGCGGACATTCCATTAGCAGACAGAGTAATAAGTGCAAATGCCCACGCAATAGACCATAGAGGCGAACTTTACAGCGTTGATAATATTAAGCAATACCTAGCAATGAGAGATTTAATGGATAAAATTAGAGAATCAGGCGAAATAACAAAAGGACCAAAACCATTTTCTCAAAAAGATGCACACAACTTTGCAAATCAGTTTAATAGTTTTTTGAGTAGATGGTTATAGATAACTTAGCCACCAATCTTTTCTCTCTCTTTTAAGTTTTGCAAACCATTTACTCGGATAGTAAAGAATTACTATAACTGCTATCCAAGCCGCATAAGTTGGTAGTAGTTGTGAGCCATAACTGTAACCCTCGGGTCCTGAGCCAACTGGTGCGCCAAATAGCCATGAAGCATCCCCAAAATATATCATTGCTAGTGCAATTCCACCTAGATGAAGTAGTGGAATATGGATTACATAGAAGAAAAATGGGACTTGTCCAATGTTTCTTAGTGGATGTGACCACTTACCTAACTCTTTGTCTAGTAGTCCCATTAAAATCATTGCCATTCCTATTAAAACACTCAGATATATTAGAGATGGTGGATATTTTGTAAAGTTTAAAAAACTAATTGCTGTGTAGGTAAAACTACTTTGCATACTCCAAATTGTTGGGTCTCCATAGAGGTTTGTAAAGCGAAGTGCAACTCCAAAAAATAGAAGTGCCAATCCTGTTTGAAAGAATATTTTTTTGCGTCTCTCTTTTGGTAGTTTTGTTACAGGACCAAACAAGTAACCAAATGCCATAACACCAATCCATGGTACAAACGGATAGACTACTCTTACTTCAAACTCTCCTATATGAAACATACCTGGCTCATGCGTTAAATACCATAACCAAGCATACTGATTGAATGTTTCAGCACTAACACCATCTAATGCGTTGTGTCCAAAAATCATTACAGCAGCAACTACTGCAATTGCCCATTTAGGTAAGTAGATAAGTCCTGCCATAAAAATCATACTCACACCAATAGCAAAAAGTACCGCTATTTTAGGCTTATAGATAAATTCAGGGGAGAATGACCAGAAAAATCCAACAAGTGTTAGCTCTAAAAATATTAACCACAACCCACGAGTAAAAGCGAGTTGCGCTAATTCACCTTTGGTTCGCCTACCAGATGCAAAAAAGAGACCAATTCCTGCAAGAAACATAAAAGTTGGCGCTGCAAAGTGAGTAACCCATCTTGTTAAAAAGACTTCCATATTGGTTAAATCAATATCTGTTGGGGCGAATTGTACAAAACCTAAAGAGAAAAAATCACGAGAGTGATCTAGTGCCATAATAATAATGGTTAATCCACGAAGAACATCTAACGCTTCATAACGCTCTTTTTTTACTTGCATATATCTACCTCAATGTGTATAAAATCTCGAAAACAGAGTTTTCGTAGCTTTAGGGGGTTACTCACCCAATAAAAAGTTAAAAGCCTCTGAAATACTCTGTGTGTCATTCTGTTTTGTATTTTTTCTTAGTTGAGTAGATATATCGTGTAAAAATCGTTTTATTGATTGATTAGCTAGTTTATTGACTTGCTCCTCATATTCACGTGGAATATATCCATTTTTGATTGCACGTGAGCTTTCAGCTTGAGCATCTTTAAGTGCTTTTACATACAGCTCTTTAATTAGTGGCTCAATGCTTAAAGATTTGATGTACTCAAAAAATTGCATTGTGTAGCGACCTGTAACTGCAAATGCTGCTCTTGCTTCATCTTCACGCATATTAATATTAGTCTCAATAATTGATTTTAAATCATCAACTCTAAAGATAGATATTTTTTTATTTGAAATATCTTCAATATCTCTTGGTACTGCAATGTCAAACCAGTATCTTTGAAAGTTGCAATCTTCTACCATAGAGTTTTGAATAATTGGTTCATATGCCCCAGTTGATGTAAAAATTAGTTCATACTCATTAATTGCACTAGAGAGCTTTTCAAACTCTAACACTTCACACTCTAACTCATCTGCTAAATCTAGTGCTTTTTTATGAGTTCTGTTTGTTAAAACTGGTTGAAGACCATTTTTTTGAAGATGTTTTACGATTATGACAGACATCTCTCCAGCACCTATGACTAGAGCCTTTTTACTATCAATATTACCAATCTCTTGTTTCGCTTTACTAATTGCAACAGAAGCTACTGAGACAGGTTTTGAAGATATATCTGTAATGTTTCTTACCTCTGCTGCACACTTTAGTGCGTACTCAATTGCTCTTGTAACTTTTTTACCACAATAGTTATGCTCTATTGCAAAAGAGTAGGCTTCTTTTAATTGTCCTACAATTTGAGTTTCCCCAACTACCATTGAGTCAAGCGAAGATGTTACTGCAAAAAGGTGATGAATTGCACCTTGATCTTCATAAATATCTGCTCGACCCTCTAGCTCATCAATGGGGATTTGTGACCTTGTATGAAGCATTTTAAAAATATGTTCTGTTGCACTCAATACATTTGAGCAACTACAAAATATCTCCATTCTGTTACATGTAGAGAGCAACATAGACTCATTTACAACGTCACTTGATGTGAGTTTTGTTAAACAGCCATTTAGGCTCTCGTTATCTGGATAGGCAAGTTTTTCACGAATTTCTAGTGTGGAATTTTTGTGTGTAAAGCTAATTGTTAAGTAGTGCATTAAAAGTTTCTTTTCATCATTGAAGTTACAATACCTACTAATATCTCATCATCGATAGCATTAATTGCATCATTTGATAGTTTTTGAGCTAATTTGTAAGATTTCTCAACACACTTATGCTCGCTCATTTTAGTGAGTATCCAACTAGATTCATCTTTGTCTAACTGCTTTACATGTAGAGATTTCAAGTACTCTTTATCTGAACTCTCAAGCTCTTGATACAAGTAGATATATGGAAGTGTACATTTACCCTCAACATAGTCATTAAGAGCTGGTTTTCCTAATGTTTTTTCATCTGAAGTTATGTCTAAAATATCATCAATAATCTGAAAAGATAGACCTAGATTTTTGCCATAAGTTGCATAAGCACTCTCATCTTTTCCAACCAAAATTGCAGCTGAAGATGCCGCTGCTTCTATTAGAGTTGCTGTTTTTAAGTAGAGCATATCTAAATATTTTTGCTCATTTTCATTAAACTCTTTTGACATATAGACATCTTGCATCTCTCCAATACTAAGTGATGTTACAGATGAGGCGATAGTTTTAGCAATACGTTTGTCAAACTCCACTAGCTCACTAAAGCCTTTAGAGTACAAAATATCTCCAAGCATTATGGCACTTTTACTACCCTCAGTTGCATTTACAGACTCTACACCACGACGAAGTAGTGCTTCATCAATTACATCATCATGAAGTAGGCTTGCTGCGTGAATTAGTTCTACAATAGCAGCTAGTTTAGGTGCTTGAGGATGTGTGTGAGCAATTTTCATAATAAGTTTTGCACGAAGTCTTTTACCACCTTTAAGCTTAGAAAAAAGCTTTGATGCTTTCTCATAACTTAACTCATCAATCATATTTTTTATATGCTCTTCAACCTCTATCATGGCTCTTCTACTCCTACTCTTTTGTTTAAAAATTTTAGCTCTACTTTGTCATCTTTATCACGCATTAATAGCTCAAAGTGAGCTCTGTTTTTTATAAAATCAAACTTTTTGAATTTTATTAGCATCATGGGTGGTGGTAATCTTGTTCTGCCTCTAGTTAATAAATCAATTCTTATGCTTTGATTGTAGTTATTTAATGCTAAGAGGTGTTGTTGAACAAAACCGTTGAAACTGACAAAAAAGACTAACCACTTGTTGTGGTATAGTGTCCATCTAAATGTAAGAAGTTTTTCATAACTCTCACTTCTGACTAAGATCTTTTCAATTTTATCTTTTTTTAGCTTTACTATTCTATGTATTTTCCAATCCTCAGCACTACAAGATGTAAAAAGAAGAGCTAGAGGGATTAAAAACTTAAACAAGATTAACTACTCGTTTTTAGACAAGATATTTCCAACTAGTTCAATATAGGCACTTTTTGCCATCTTTTCAGCCTCTTCAGGGTGACTATAAGCATAACTTTTTACAATTTTGTCTAAATCATCACCTAGTTTCTCTTCTAGCATCATCTCTAAGATTGCTGCTCTTTTAACCAAAACATCTAGTTCATCTAAAACTAAATTACTGTTTGCATTAAAAACTATATCTGCAAATTTACTTCTTGGTGACCCTGTGAAAACATCGTCTTCATCTTCAAATAAGTTGTACATGTAAATCCTTTTTTATCATTTTAGTAAAAATTATAATGCTTAGCATTAGTCATACGCCCTATTTATTGCTGAAAATAGAGCTTTTATTGATGCCATTGTTGTGTTTGTATCTATTCCAACACCAAAATATCTCATTCCATCATTACGTTCAACTTCTATGTATGCAGCTGCATTAGCTGAAGATTTTTCGCCTAATGAGTGCTGAAAATATGAGTGAATTGAGAACTCATTTGGGTACTTTTTCATAAGTGCGTGTTTACAAGCATCAATAGGACCATTTCCATCTCCTATAGCTTCATACACTTTTTCACCATACTTATATGACAGTTTCCCCTCAATTATATCTGCTGAACTCTCGTTTCTTGATGTCGCAAAACTGATTAGCTCAATATGATTATTTAAGTTAAAGTATGTTTTTTCAAACTCTTCAAAAATCTCTTTTGTGCTTAATTCACGACCCACAACATCTGTAATGTGCTGAACTATTTTTCCAAACTCTGGATGCATCGCTTTTGGAAGAGTGTAGCCGTAGCTATCTTCTAAAATATATGCAACTCCACCTTTACCAGATTGTGAGTTAATACGAATAATGCTCTCATAGCTTCTTCCTACATCCTCTGGGTCAATTGGTAGGTATGGAACCTCCCAAAATGCATCTTCTTTTGCTCTTTGGTAACTCATACCTTTGTTAATTGCATCTTGGTGAGAGCCTGAAAAAG
>JAYEGD010000234.1:0-30691 GCA_034658915.1 Campylobacterota bacterium
ATTGATTCAATTTTTCTATTATGTATCCTATGATCTCTTCATTGATAATATCTTGATATGAGAGGTTTATGCTAACTTTTTCATCTCTATATTTAAACTCTTCAAAAACTTTTTTAACCATTATTTTTGTCAAATTTGCATATTTTCCAATTTTTTTAGATATATCTAAAAAGAAAAATGGTGAATAGATTTTATCATCTTGTACAATTCTCATAAGAGCTTCATATTTTACAACACCATCACTAGAGATTATTGGTTGATAGAACGGTACAACACAATCTTCTTTAATTGCACTTGCGACAATTTTTGACCATTTTATATCATCTTCGTAGCGTTTTTCTAGTTTTAGTTCATCTCTATAGACAATAACTTGTTGATTATTTGTTTTTGCATAGTTCATTGCCATATGAGCATGTTCTATTGGGTTATCTACATTGCAAGAGATTGATATATTTATGTTAATATCTACATCAACACCTATTTTCTCCTTAATAACGTCACTATTCAAACCATCTATATTAGATATTAATTTATTTGCTAAATCAATACAGTACTCTTCATTTTGTACATCATAAGATAGTAAAACAAACTCATCTCCTGAGAGGTTAAAGACATCCCAGCCTCTCTCTTTTGCAAAGTAGTATAAAAACTCACCGAATGATTTAAGAGTAATATCTCCAATATCATTTCCAAAAAGGTCATTAATATTTTGAAAATCTCTAATATCAATAAGAAGAAGACCATAAAAGTCTAAATTTTGAAGTGCTTTTTTTAGTGCAACTCTATTTGGAAGTTTTGTAACATGATTTGTGTGGAGTTGGTTTTGTAAAGAGGCGTTAATATTAGTTAATTCAGTGGTTTTTTCATCAATCTTATGCTGTAAATGCACATTTACATCGTTTAGCTCTTTTGATGTTTGTGCAATAAGATTTGATAGAGCTTGTACGGTGCTTGTTGTTGTTAAATTCAATCTGTTTGATTGTTCTACTTTCTCTTCAAGCGGTTTTTCACTCATTGCAAGAAGTGTTAATGTCTCATTTAAAAACTGATTTGAGTAAAACTCTCCATAGGTAAAAAAACCATTAATCTCTATTATGTTATTAAATAGCTCTAACTCACTATTGATATTAGTATCTAAAAATCTTCTTCTAGCCATACAAGAGTATGCAAATAGTGTCTCAATATTTTCATAAGATAGAACATTTGCAGACTTAACACTCTCTTTTTTAATCTCATCCAAATCACCAAATCCAATAGAGATTATCGAGCCCTCTTTAACATTTCCAGCAAAAGAGAGTGAGCCATCTTTGTGTGACTCAACAATAGCTCTAGCAATAACAGTGCCATCACTATTGTGAATAATAAATGGAAACTCTATTCCAATGGCTGGAAGTTGATTTGCTATCTCTTTTCCTAAATATTTGATATATAGCTCAGTTGGTGTCAAATTATCTACTAAATAGACTCTGTTACCGTAAGACTTTTTAACAACGAAAGTGTGTCCAATTGGTTTCCATCCAAAGCTAAAATCGCTCTTTACATGTAGTGCGTCACCCTCAATGCTAACACCAACAGCTCCATTGTCATAAACACCATCGTTATCTATTACATAACTTTTGTAAAACTCTGCATTATCCCCTGAGAGACCACCTGCAATGATTACATCTCTGTTATGATTACTGATTCCAGATAGAAACTTCTCTCCATTTACATGTAGTCCATCTGCAAATGTTATGAGAACTTTACTTTTTGGAGTTATTAGTCTTTTTGCTAAATTAAATCCTAAATCTAAACTACTATCAGCATACTCTAAATAAAAAGATTTAGCACTAGATGACTCAAAAATTGTAAAAGTAATTACAGTATTTAGAGTTGTAGCCACTCCATTATGTATTTCACCATCAGTCGTTGCACCAACTATGATAGGGTCTGTTAAGTTTTTAACAAGAGTTTGCCTAATGATGTCAAGATACTCATGTGAACAAACCCCTGAAAAAATCTGCACTAAAATACCACTTGTAAATCCTATATTATTTTGAATAATGTATGTACTAAGATGATTGGCATCTAAAAATTGTGTGCTTAATGTTTTCATATAGATCAATTATCATCTAATTTAGGTTAAAATATGGTTAATATAACAATGTATTATTAAAAATACATTTTAGGAATGATAAGTGAGAAGAGTGTACCCAGAATTTGAAGAACAGAGTTTTACTCAACTGATTTTCCCTCACCCTTTTAGTGATTGGAGTGAGTATTTACAAGAGGCAGTTGAGAGTTATGTAAAGATTATAAAGACGATTTCTAAGTTTCAAAAAACTCTTATTATTTGTGATGACATAAAGAGAGTTCAAAGCTATTTTGAGAACAGAGATAACCTCTTTTTTTTAGAGTATTTAAGTGATGATACGTGGGCTAGAGACTGTAGTGCTTTGAGTGTTAAAGTAGATAATGAGCCAATGCTATTAGACTTTACGTTTACAGCTTGGGGAGATAAGTTTGAATCAAGTAAAGATAACCTATTGAGCTCAACTATTCAAAATGTCTATGGTGCTAGTATGATGAAAATAGATCTGATTTTAGAAGGAGGTGGAGTTGAGTTTAATGGTGATGGTATTATGCTTACAACATCTAAGTGTCTAAAAAACAGTAATAGAAATAGTAAAATTTCAGATGTTGTCTTAGAAAATGAGTTAAAAGATATTTTTGGATTAAAGAAAATATTGTGGTTAAATCATGGTTATTTAAGTGGAGATGATACAGATTCACATATTGATACATTAGCAAGGTTTATCTCTTATGATACTATTGTATATACTACATGTAGTGATGAAAACGATGAACACTACACTGAATTAAAGCTTATGGAAAAAGAGCTACAAAGCTTTACATGTAGTGAGTCTGAAGCTTTTAATTTAATACCGCTACCTCTGCCATCACCAATATATTATAATAACGAAAGATTACCAGCAACTTATGCAAACTTTATTTTTGTAAATGGTGGTGTAATTGTGCCAACTTATGGTGTAAAAGAGGATGAGGTAGCTCTAAATATTTTTAGAAAAACATTTCTTAAAAGAGAAGTTGTAGGAGTAGATTGTTCTGTTTTAATAAGAGAACATGGCTCACTGCACTGTATTACAATGCAGTTTCCAAAAGATGTGGTATTAAGTACAGAATGTTTTAAAGTCTAAAAAGTCAAAAATTGAGTTTTTATGCTCAAACTCCTCTAGTGTTTTGAAGTTAATTGAATTTTCATCTAGCATATTTTTTAGTTCTAAAAAGTTAGAAATATGCTCTTTTGTTCTATGCTCACTATACTCAGTTGCTGTTGCTGTGGTAATTAAAAACGCCCAGTCGCTACTTTGAGCTAAAAGAAGTTCTCTTCCCATCTGATTTAGCACTCTTTTTGTATTGAAGTCTCTATTTTCTTTAAACCTGTTTGCATAATCTACCATCTCGTCTGCCATGTTGTGAAGGTGTCTGTATATCCATGAGTTGCCCTCATTTAACCACACTTCATAGTAACCTTTATCTCCCCATGAAGATGGAAGAGGATTTACTACTTGATTTTCGCTATACATGCTTAAATACTCTAATGGGGTTACTGCTTTAAACTGTTGGTTTTTATCAATCTCTTTAAACAGATTGTACAAAAATTCAGGACCCTCAAACCACCAATGCCCAAAAAGTTCAGCATCATACGGTGATGTTACCATAGGAGTTCTATCCATATATTTTGCTAAATACTCAAACTGTTGTACGCGTTTGTCATGAAAATCTTTAGCATGAGATTGTGTTACATATGCGGCGTGTTCTGGGTTGTAAACCTCTTTGTAGTCGCTATCACCTGTTACTTTGTGGTATTTAAAACCTGTAAATACTCTTGTACCATTTGGATCTATATATGGTTTTATGTAGTCGTACTCTAAATCATAACCTAAATCTCTGTAAAAATCTCTGTAGTTTACATCTCCAGGGTAACCCTCTTTAGAACTCCAAACTTGTTTTGCAGATTGAGCATCGCGGGCAAAAGCTGCAACTCCATGTGATGTATAAGTGGGTGCATAAACACCATTTTGTGCAGATGGTTTACCATAGACTAAAGCGTGAGAATCTACAAAGAAAAACTCTATTCCATTTGCACTTAATATCTCATCTAAACCATCATAATAAGCACACTCTGCTAACCAGATACCTTTTGGTGGTTTATTGAAAAGTTTTGTATGTGATGCAACTGCAACTTCAATTTGAACTTCAACTGCTCTTTTATTGTCGTTTAATAGTGGTAAAAATCCGTGTGTAGCTCCACATGTAATAACCTCTATTTTTCCTAAGTCATTAAAAAACCTATATCCATTTAGAACATTTGATTTTAAAAATCCCTCAAAAAACTTTTTAGTCTCTATGTAGAAGTGTCTATAATAAAGAGCAATATTACGAAAATATTCACTATCTTGATTTCTTATTACCTCTTTTTCGCCTAGCTCTATCTGTCTATCTAAATGCTCTTTGTATTTATACATTAGGTGAGAGTCATTTAGCATTTGAGAAAGTGGTGGAGTAACAGAGATGGTAAGTCTAAAATCTACTCCCTCTTCATATAGTTTTGACATATTTCTAAGAAGTGGAATGTAGCACTCTGTAATAGCCTCAAAGAGCCAATGCTCTTCTAAAAAGTACTCATACTGAGGATGCTTAACAAAAGGTAGGTGTGAGTGTAGAACTGGAACCCAATAGCCATTAATCATTTTTATCTCCAAGTGATAGTTTATGTGAACTTAAATTTGTTAGTGACTCATTTTCGTAAAATTTTAGTCTCTCTATCTCTTCAACATAGGATTTTGATGACATTCCAAGTGTGAAGTGTTGCAGTGAAGCTCTAATGATTTCGGTAAATCCACCACTTTTTTTCATCCAAACACTCTCACTATCTTTACTAATTTTTATTTCACAATTTTCAGCATTAAGAGGTTTTGACTCCATCATAGTAACAAATTGTGAATCTTTGTAAAATCCAACTACTACATGTATAGCTACATTTGTCAAATCTTTGTTAAAAAAGTACTCTCCAACTTCATCATAACAGAGAGCTTCTTTAATCTTTTCGCCATTTTCATTAACTATGCGAAAATATATGTTGTTCTCAAATGTTACACTAAATTGCGACATCATATCATCACAAATTTCCCAATAGATATAGTATCGCTCAGGACTAACAGGTAGTAAAACAACTTTAGATTTATAGTACCTATGTGGTATTGTGTATATTTTAGCTGGAACAATATTATCATCAGCAATAATTGTATCTATTGCATGAACACTACTTGAGTAACTATCTATAGATTTGAGACTCTCTTCAATTAATTTATTATCCATACTACACCTTATAATTTAAATTTAATTCGTACATTATATCTAATATTTGTTACATTGATGTCACATTTTGGAGCTAGAGAAATTATACTTCATTACTATTTTGTCTTTAATGAATTGAGGCATGATATTTAATAATCTAATTAGGGTATAAAATATAAATGGAAAAGCGTAAAACCTTCTATTTTTCTCTATGGCATTTACAATATGAGATGTTCCTCTGTTGATATCCATAAAAAAAGGCATTTTAAATCTGTTTTTTTGTGTTAGTTCTGTGTCTATAAATCCAGGTAAAATATTTAATACATTGACATTGTAAGGAAGCAGTTGATAGCGAAGACCCTCAGCGTAAGCATTTAAAGCACGTTTTGAGGAGCTATAAGCGATAGAACTCGGCATTGAGATAAGTGAAGCCAAAGATGAAATAAAGACAATTTTTGTGTCGCCACTTTTTTTAAACTTGTGTAAAAGTGGTTCTAGTATTACATGTACACTAAGTAAGTTTGTATCGTAGAGTTTTTTGAAATCTTCTATGTTTGAGGTGTGAGTGGAGTGACCAATTGAAATACCTGCATTTAATATGACTAAATCTATATGTTTGTATGAGCAAAGCATTTCAGTTGATAGTTTGTGAGTTGCTTCAAAATCAGACAAATCATTTGCATAAACATCTACATGTACACCAAAAACTTCTAGTGCCTCTTTGAGTGCATTGAGTCTATCTTTTCTTCTAGCAATTAAAATTAGTTTGTAACCTTTTGAGCCATAATATTTTGCAAGTGCGTGACCAATGCCACTACTTGCACCAGTTATTAGAACTGTTTTGCTCATCTGTTTTAAACTATTCTAATCATTGCAGGAGCTGCTTTTATGAACTCTAGTGACTCCAGTTTTTTCATTACTTCTTGAATTGAACTCTCTTTTGCTTCATGAGTTGCAAAAAGTAAGTTGGCGCTACCCTCATCAAAAGGGCGTTGTAACATTGTCTCTATTGAAATATTGTACTCTTCAAAAAGCGAAGTGATTTTAGCTAGAACACCAGAGCGGTCTTCAACTTTTAGACGTAAGTAGTATTTTGTAACAATTTCAGATGATGGTTTAAGAGTTAGACCATGCTCTAACGGCTTGTCAAATCCTAACATTGGTGAGCTTTTTCCACTTCTTACAATGTCAATAATGTTTGCAACAACTGCTGAAGCTGTTGCATCTCCACCAGCGCCAGCGCCATAGTAGAGAGTCTCTCCTACTTTGTCGCCAATTACACTAATTCCATTCATTACGCCATCAATTTTTGCAATCATTTCGTTTTTGTCTATTAAACAAGCATGAACGCGAAGCTCTACTTCATCACCATCTCTTGCAGCAATTCCTAAAAGTTTAATTGAGTAGCCAAACTCTTTTGCAAATGCAATATCATCTTGAGTAATATTTTCAATTCCCTCAATTAAAATATCTTCTGGTTTGGCATCTATTCCATACGCTATACTTGCTAAAATTAGTAGCTTATGAGCAGCATCAAATCCACCAATGTCAAAAGTTGGGTCTGCTTCTGCGTAACCTAGCTCTTGTGACTCTTTTAAAATATCATCAAATGCTACACCCTCATCTATCATTTTTGTAAGCATATAGTTACATGTACCGTTCATGATACCTTGAATAGATAGTATATGATTAGCAGAGAGTCCATCACGAAGAGCATTAATAATTGGAATTCCACCAGCTACACTTGCTTCATACTCAAAAGCAATATCATTAGCTTTTTCTTGTAGTTCATAACGGTGATAAGCTAGAAGAGCTTTGTTCGCAGTTACAACAGCTTTTCTGTTTTCAAGTGCTTTTACTACAACTTTAAATGGCTCTTCTACTCCACCCATTAACTCAACAACTATATCAATATCTTTGTCGTTTAAAATGTTATCTGCATTTGTAGTTAGCTCAATATCTAAGCCTCTATCTTTGCTTAGTGATCTTACAACCCCACTTTTAACAACAATCTCTTCACCAGCTCTAGCTGTAATTATGTCTCTATTGTCATTTAAAATATTTACTACAGATGTTCCAACAGTTCCAACACCAATTACACCAACTTTAATCATTTTTCATCCTTAAATTGTTCTAAAAATTTCTTTATATTTTTTGCTGCTTGACGTATTCTTTTGTCATTTTCAATAAGTGCGATTCTTACATAGTTTTCGCCATACTCTCCAAAACCAATCCCAGGAGCCACTGCAACTTGTGCTTCTGTAAGTAATCTTTTTGAAAACTCTAGTGAGCCTAAATGCTCTACACATTGAGGAATTTTTGCCCAAACAAACATACTAGCTTGGTTTCTTCTTATGTGCCAGCCAGCTCGCTCAAACGCTTCAATGAGTACATCTTGACGGTGGTCATATTTGCTTGTAATATCTTTTACACACTGCTGATCACCATTAAGTGCAACTGTTGCTGCAACTTGAATAGGTGTAAACATTCCATAATCTAGCCACGATTTAATTTTTTGTAATGCACCTATAAGTTTTTTATTTCCTACAAAAAATCCAACACGCCAACCAGCCATATTGTAGCTTTTACTTAGTGTGAATGACTCAACTGCAACATCTTTTGCACCCTCAACACTCATAATAGATGGTGTGACATACCCATCAAATGTAATGTCTCCATAAGCAATATCAGAAATAATGTAAAATCTCTCCTTTTTAGCCATTGCAACTAATCTTACGTAAAACTCTTGCGTTACTGTTGCAGTTGATGGGTTGTGTGGAAAATTAACAAGTACATATTTTGGTCTAGGTGAGGTCTCTTTAAAAACTCTATCTAAGTTCTCAAAAAAGCTATCTTCATCTATTTTGTAATCTTCATCAAACTCCAAGCCAAATTTAACAACATTTCCACCAGCTAAAATAAAAGCATAAGAGTGAATAGGGTAGGTAGGATCAGGAACAATTGCAACATCTCCTGGGTTGGTAATAGCGTAAGCTAAATGAGCGTAACCCTCTTTTGAACCCATGGTCGCAACACACTCACTCATAGGGTCTAAGTCGCAGTTGTATCTTCTTTTATACCAATCAGCAATAGCAATAAGAAGTTTTGGAATCCCTTTTGAAGTTGAATAACCATGAGTTTTTGTCTTTTGAGCTGACTCTACTAATTTTTCACGAATATGTTCAGGTGTGTCACCATCTGGGTTTCCCATTGAAAAATCAATTACATCTTTACCATCTCTACGCTCTTGCATTTTTAAGTCATTAACTTCTGCAAAAACATATTTTGGAAGTCTCTTAATTCTATCAAACTCTATTTCATCAAACATATTTTTATCCTCTACCTTTTTTATTATGCTCATTCACTTAAATAACTACCTTTTTCCTTTGCCTAAAATCATTAAGCCATTTTTAATATTTTTCATACTGTACATATCTGAGATTTTAACATAAACAGCATCTCTAGGAAACTTCATATTTAGTTTTTCTGTTTTAGTATCATGTTTATATACTTTCAAAAGTCTTAGAGCTCCATCATAAATTGCAACATTTGGATACCATCTATTTCCAACCTTGCTTACAATAGAGAGATTCTTGACTCCTGAAATATTCAACCAGCTACTATTTAAAGCTCTATTTAGATAGAGCTTTTCTCCACTTTTGATATCTTTTGCATTTAAGTTAGCTCTACCAATGTTAATATTGTAAATCCAGTTATAATCATTTATTCTCACAATATCTTCAATTTTAGCACCTCTTTTAGCTAACTCTTTTGCTAAAAGTGTTGGATCAATCGCATACTCTGATTTTAGCTTAATGCTCCACTCAAACTTTGAATTACTCAATTTGGAAGAGGATGTTATAAACCTGTAATAACCGATAGAGCGAAGTGTATCACCCATTAATTTAACAAAAAAAAGTGATGAACTATTTGTGTTAAACTTTACATTTAATTCATGTGGTGCATCATAAAATATTTTAAGAAGACCATTCTCTTTTAAAGTATTAGCTACTTTTACAGCATCAACTGCACCATTATTATAAAATGAACTACTATTTTTAAATATAATAGCTATAAATGATCTATTTTTAGCATATATATCTGAGTCTATTAAAGCTTTTATTTTACTCTCAATTTTTGCATCTTGTGCATACGATAAAAGTGAAAAAAGTAAAATTAAAAGTAGAGATTTTACCACAATTTACCTCTATTTAATTTTTTAAACTCTTTAGCGCTAATCTGTTTTACCTCTGCATCAATTACAGAAAATCTACTATCTTTTTGTCTGTTTGGTTTAATAGTTTCATCACCAACCACTATTTCAACATTTCCGTGACCAAACACCATTAAAGTGTTATCGCTAATATCTACTACATATTTGTTGGAAGTTAATGTCTCTTTTTTCTTACCAGTTTTTCTATTTATTACGCCTATCCAGACCTTGCTCTTAGGAATAATTGTTAATGACTCTGCCTCTGTCGCTTTTTCTTTAGCAATCTTAGCTTTACTATTTTCAACATCAACATTCTCTTCTTTGGTGCTATTATCTTCAGCTTCTACTGCAAATGTAGCGTTTTCATCACTCTGTTTTTCTTCAACAACACTATCTTGAATTGTAAATTCATTACTGTTTTCACTCTTATTATCCTCAATAATCTCTACAACTTGCATTGACAATTCAGGACTCTTTTTAGTTCTATTTTGATACACAAAAACCAAAATGGCAATAATAATTGCTACAACTACTATTTTTACTATACCATTAAAATTAAATTTAGTTGGGTTTGGAGTGTGAAGCTCTAACTCTTTGTTTCTCTTTGGTTTATTTGCGTCATACTCTTCATACTCCTCTTTTAGTTCACTCAAATCAATTTGATAAGTTTTTTCAAGTAGAGAGACGAAACCATTAAACTGAACTCTGTCTATCTGCTCAAAAGATTTATTTAGTATTGAGTTTATGCTATAAAGAGACATGTGTGTCTGTTCATGAATTTTGTTTGCGCCTATCTCTATTAGTTTATCAAAAGAGTTACTCATTATCTCATCCTATCGATTAAAATTGCAGTTGCTACACTAACATTTAGTGAATCAAATCCATGACTCATTGAGATGCTAATGCTCTCATCAAGTTTAGATAGGGCTCTTTTTGAGATACCCTCTGACTCACTACCCATAATAAGTGCACGCTTACCATCAAATGTTACTGAACGAACATCTTTTCCATCCATGCTAGCACCATATATTTTAAATTTTGCTAGTTTTAACTCATTAATTACATCAAAAATATTTGTATGAAATGCAATGTTTATATCAAACAGCGCACCACTACTACTTCTAACTATTTGCTCATACGCTAAAGATTTAAGTCCGGTAATAATAACACTGTCAACGCCAAATGCATAAGCACTTCTAATAATTGCACCAATATTCCCTACATCAGTAATAGAGCTTAGAATTAGTACAAACTCTCCACTGCATGCATCTTTTAAAGAGATAGGTTCAATATCATCAACATCTGCTAAAAAGCCTTGATGATTTTTCCCTTTTGCCATAATATCAGCAGCACTTTGAGGGATTCGTTTTACATTGAAATTATGATTCATTAGAGAGTTATAATCTTTTTTATCCAAATCTTTTGCTAAATAAAATTTCTGAATTTTTTGTGGGTATTTTTCTAAAAGGTATTGTATTGGTTGTTTGCCATAAATTAGCATTAGGACTCTCTCGTATTATAAAATGGGTATATTCTATCTAATTATTTTTTAAAATCTTGTTATAGCAATCTTTTATGCTCTCACCAGTTATTTTTGATATTAACTTTGCAGCAATTTTCGGTTGAATATCAAGCTCTAAAATATCTTTTTCACTTAAAGTTGAGACCCTTTTTTTAGAAGCTTTTATTACAATAACCCACTCACCTTTATAGTTTCCATCAAGTTTTTCTATAATTTGTGAAGCTGTACCACTAAGATATTTTTGAAATTTTTTGCTTAACTCTTTTGCAACAAAAATTTCACGACTACTATCTTCATCATTAATCTCTTTGAGTATTTTTTCTAATCTGTGTGGAGCTTCATAAATAATTGTTGTGTAGCCACTATAAAGAGCATCTAAGAGAGCTTTTGCTCTTTGGCTTCCTTTGTGAGGTAAAAAACCGTAAAACATAAATGATGTATCACTCATTCCACTAGCTACAAAGGCAGTTAAAAGTGCGTTAGCTCCAGGTAAAACATCATATTCAATACCATTTTGAATGCAGTGTTTAACAAGTAGTTGACCAGGGTCGCTAACGCATGGCATTCCAGCGTCACTTAAATAGACCACATTACATGTAAAGAAATCATCTTCTAAATTTTGAATAAATTGTTGTTCATTGTGGGAGTGTAGAGATATGAATTTAATATCTTTTGTTATTAAGTTATGACGTTCTTTTAAGATATTGAGGAGTTTTTTTGTTACGCGAGTATCTTCGCAAAGAAGTATATCTGCTTCACTTAAAACATCGATAGTTCTAAGTGAGATATCAGATATATTTCCAATAGGAGTAGCAGCTAAAGTAAGCATAAATCCCTAAGTGTTAGTCCATATTGTAACGTTTTTTGAACTTATCAATACGTCCAGCAGTATCAACAACTTTTTCACTACCAGTAAAAAATGGGTGACACTCATTACAAATATCTACTTTCATTGTATCTTTAGTGCTTTTTGTAGTAAAACTATTACCACACGCACAAGTAACTAAACACTCAACTGAAGTTGGATGAATATCTTTTTTCATAATTTTCCTTAGTTTGATACATGTCATTGTACATGTATCTGTATATTATTAACCGTACAGGAACGGTTTTTGGAATGACATTATAGCGAAGTAATATTAAAAAAAGTTGTAAAGAAAAAAGTCCCACAAATAAACTTGGTACAAATCAATAGTGATTTTGATATTTTTTGCAGAAGTGCTAAACAATTACATTCTCGAAAACATAAGTTTTCGTAGCTTTAGGGGGTTGTAGGGACTTTAGTCCCTGCCACTAAAACGGACGTGTTCGTTTTAGTGTTTTTTATCAATGGTACTGCGTAATATTTATGACCCTATCTTAGGTCCAGCAGAAGCGTAGTCAAATTCACTATCTTCTTGTTGGTATTTTTTGAAATTATCAATAAACATTTGACCTAGTTTATCACGTGCTTTCTCAAATTCAAACTCATCTTCCCAAGCTTCTCTAGGAAAAAGAATTTTAGGGTCAATGTCTCCAAGGCTATTAGGAACACTTAGACGAAATGTTTTAGTAGTTCTAAATTCACTATCATTAATGCTATCATCTAAAATTGCATTGATACAAGCACGTGTATTTTTGATACTCATTCGTTTACCAACACCGTAACCACCACCTGTCCAGCCTGTGTTAACTAAAAAGACTTTTACGCCATGCTTTTCCATCTTTTCACCAAGTAGTTTAGCATAAACAGTTGGATGAAGTGGCAAGAATGCTTCACCAAAACATGCACTAAATGTAGCAGTTGGCTCCGTAACACCTCTTTCTGTTCCTGCAACTTTTGCAGTGTATCCACTTAAAAAGTAGTACATTGCTTGCTCTTTAGTTAATCTTGAAACAGGAGGTAAAACACCAAATGCATCAGCACATAAGAAAATAATATGTTCAGGGTGTCCACCATGAAGAGTTTTTTCATGATTTTCTATATGCTCAATTGGATAAGAAACTCTTGTGTTTTCAGTCTTGCTTCCATCAGTATAATCTACATTGCCATCACTATCTACAACAACATTTTCAAGAAGTGCGCCTTTTGATATAGCACCAAAAATTTCTGGTTCACTTGAAGCATCAAGATTGATAACTTTAGCGTAACACCCACCCTCAAAGTTAAAAATTCCATCATCATCCCAACCATGTTCATCATCACCAATTAATGCTCTTTCAGGGTCAGTAGAAAGTGTAGTTTTACCAGTTCCACTTAGTCCAAAGAAGAGGCATGTGTCACCTTTTTTACCTACATTTGCAGAGCAGTGCATAGATAGTTTTTTCTCCAGTGGTAACCAGTAGTTCATCATTGAAAAAATACCTTTTTTCATCTCACCACCATACCAAGTACCACCAATAACTGCAATGTTCTCTTCTATGTTGAAAAGTACAAAAACTTCAGAGTTTAAGCCATGCTCTTTATATTTAGCATTAACAGTTTTACATGCATTTAAAACAGTAAATTGAGGTTTGAAATCTACTAGCTCATCATCTGTTGGACGAATAAACATATTTTTAACAAAGTGCGATTGCCATGCAATTTCTGAGACAAATCTAATGTTTCTTCTACTAGCATCACTAGCTCCTGCAAATGCATCATTTACATAAAGATCTTTGCCTGAGAGTTGCTCTTTTGCAAGATCTATTAATTCATCAAAAAGCTCTTTTGAAATTTTTTGATTAATACCTCCCCAAGCGATATATTTGTTTGAATCAACTTGATCAACAAAGTATTTATCTTTAGGGCTACGACCTGTAAAAACACCCGTATCAACGGTGGTAGCACCACTACTTGTGAGCTTGCACTCACCATTTTTTAACTCATGCTCTATTATCTCATCATAACTAAGATTTGCATAAATTTTACCAATATTCTTTATACCTAAATTTTCTATTTCACTAGGATTCATATAACTGCCTTGAGGAACTTTTTAATATTAATATAATGATAGTCTTATAGAAATTTGCTTTTGCTTAAATGCCATAATTAATGACTAATTTACACTACTTACACATAATTTCATACGGTCTTTTTATTTGAGCAATTAAATCATCTACGCTCATGTGACGTGATTTTCGTAAGAACTCTTTTGAATCTAAAAAAACAAGTAGTGTAGGTATTGCAAAAACACTAAAGTTTGAAGCAATCTCTTTAGATATTGATATGTCGATATCTACAATCTCAAAGTTTTCAAAATTCTCATTAATAGCTGAAAATAGCTTTGGCTTTAGTGCGTGACAAACATTACATGTAGGAGCAGAAAAATAGATGGCAACTGCTAAATTATTATTTATAGTATCATTGACGCTTTCTATATTTGTGGTTATCATTTTAAAATTATAGCATAAAGGTTAAACATGAGGTCTATTTTAATTATATCTGTTTTATTTAATATTTTAAATGCAACATATTATGAAGAGGGTAAAAATTATTTTGCACAAAAGAGTTACAATAGTGCTTTAAATGCATTTAAGAAGTCATATGAAAAAGAGAGCAATTCAAAATCTGCTTTCTATATAGCAACAATATACGAAGATGGTTTAGGGGTAAAACAAGATAGTGAAAAAGCATTTCATTGGTATAAACTATCTGCAACAATTGCACAAAGTAGTGCTAAGTTTTATGATACTCAAGAAAACTATAATAAAGATAGAGAAGCATTTTATAAACCTGTAAGTAAGAATAAAGAGGAGACTCTATACACTTTAGCTACTGGAAAATTTGGTTTTAAAGCATACAAAGAGAACTATTTCTTGCCATTTTCATATAATCCAACAAGCTACTATCCAAATCACGAAAATATAGAGTCCAAGCCTGTAGAGAGTCAGTTTCAAATCTCTTTACAGACGGATGTTGCAAAAAATATTTTTAAGCTAGGTGAAGTCTATACACTAGCATATACTCAACGCTCATTTTGGCAAACATATGCTACATCTGCTTACTTCAGAGAGAGTAATTATGAGCCAGAAGTATTTGTAACCGTGCCTATGGTAAAGTATGACTTATATAATTTAGATTACATTCGTATTGGTTTTACTCATCAGTCAAATGGTCAAGGTGGCTATCAAGAGAGATCATGGAACCGTTTAATAACAAAATTTTTATTCCAAAATGGCTCATTTTTTACAGACTTAACTCTTTGGGCAAGAGTAGATGGGTTTGATAAAGCATATCCTGAGGGAAAAAATTACAATCCAGACATTTTAGACTATTTGGGCTATGGTCATCTAAGGCTTAGCTATATTCATAATAAGAGTCTCTTTAGAACAAAGTTTACATACGGAGTTAAAAAGAGTGTCGGCTCAGTAGAAGCAACTTGGTCATATCCACTATTTGATGTAAATAATATGTATTGGTACACACAACTATTTAGTGGTTATGGAGAGAGTTTAATAGATTACAACCATAATGTAAACAAAGTATCTATAGGAGTTAGTTTTTCACGTTAAATTATAGATAATTTCAGTATGATTTTTAACTATTTTAATTTCATGTAGCGATAGTCTTTCTATATTTATAGAGTTGAACTCTTCCAAGCTGCTACAAGCGTTAGTCGCTATTGCTCTTAAGACTAATCCTCTATAGGCTTTAGCCCAATGACTAACACTCTTTCCATTTTTTAGAAATTTCAATGTTGTATATGGTTGCTTTACCTTATAGAATTTATTATAGTAACCAGCTCTTAAATCCAAAATATCACAATTAGAGAGTAGTAAATCTAAATCATTTTTGAAAAGTTCATTGTAATACTTCTCTGGTTTAATATCGTTTATAGAGTTTCCTTGCTTTACTTTATAGTTTGGAATTTTATCAGATGCACGTAAAGGACCAAACAAATTAGAGAATATAATTGTATTTTCTAATAAGATATCTTTTTGAGAATCATTTAAACTATTAAAATCTAAGTATTCATAAGCTACACCGCAATATCTTGAAATAGCATTAGTAGTTTTTTGTGAGAAAATATCATCTGTATATGAATAAATATCAGACTCTTTTTTCAATCCAAATAAATTTTTAACACTTTCAATCTCACCAGAAGTGATAATTTTATTGTATTCATAAAGAATTTTCTCTCTCTTTTCAGTAGTAAAAAGTAGATTATTCATACGTTCATCAGTGAAATTTGTTGTTTTTGCCTCAGATGGTGAAAATAAAATATATAGCATAAGCGCCTTTTTTAGGGGTATTATATACTATTTTAAAATAAATTTCAATGAATTGCGCAAAACACTTGACATTTGAAATAGAAATCTATATAATTTCGGCTCAACTTCAAAAGTTGCCGACATAGCTCAGTTGGCTAGAGCAGCTGATTTGTAATCAGCAGGCCCGGGGTTCAAATCCTCGTGTCGGCACCATCAATTTTTGATTTTGTATTATTATTAGAAACAGTGTTTGACCAGAAAACAAACAATGTGGTGAGATAGTCAAGTGGCCAACGACGGCGGACTGTAAATCCGCTCCCTACGGGTTCAGAGGTTCGACTCCTCTTCTCACCACCATAAAAGCCATGCGGGAATAGCTCAGTTGGCTAGAGCGTCAGCCTTCCAAGCTGAGGGTCGCGAGTTCGAGTCTCGTTTCCCGCTCCAACAATCTGGGAGCTGAAGTATATTATATTAATTAACTTCAACATAAATCAAGTAAATATATAATTTCATATATTACATTTGTAAGCTTCCATAAAAATATTTCACTGTTTTAAGAATATGCCCACATAGCTCAGTGGTAGAGTACTTCCTTGGTAAGGAAGAGGTCGGCGGTTCAATCCCGCTTGTGGGCTCCATAAAAAATATATTATCAATTTAATATATTTTGGAGCCTTAAAGCATATATTGAGTTATTTTTTGGTAATATCGCAACACATTTTAATTTCAAGTCGGAGGACATTATGGCAAAAGAAAAGTTTGAACGTAATAAACCACACGTTAATATAGGTACAATTGGTCACGTTGACCATGGTAAAACTACACTAACAGCAGCAATTACAGCTGTTCTAGCAGTAACTAATAATGCAGCATTGATGGATTATGATCAAATCGATAACGCACCTGAAGAGCGTGAGCGTGGTATTACAATCGCTACTTCACATGTAGAGTATGAAACAGATGGTCGTCACTATGCACACGTTGACTGTCCAGGTCACGCGGATTACGTTAAAAATATGATTACTGGTGCTGCACAAATGGATGGTGCTATTTTAGTTGTATCTGCAGCTGATGGTCCTATGCCACAAACTCGTGAGCACATTTTATTGTCTCGCCAAGTTGGTGTTCCATATATAGTTGTTTTCATGAACAAAGAAGATATGGTTGATGATGAAGAGTTAATGGAATTAGTTGAGATGGAAATTCGTGAACTTCTTGATCAATACGAGTTCCCAGGTGATGATACTCCAATCGTTGCAGGTTCTGCTCTTCAAGCATTAGAAGAGGCTAAAACTGGTACATTAGGTGAGTGGTCAGATAAGATCATTAAGCTTATGGCTGAAGTGGATGCTTATATTCCTGAGCCAGTACGTGATACTGAGCAAGATTTCTTAATGCCAGTTGAAGATGTTTTCTCAATCTCAGGTCGTGGTACAGTTGTTACTGGTAAAATCGATCGTGGAACTGTTAAAATTGGTGATACTATCGAAATCGTTGGTATTAAAGATACACAAACAACAACTGTTACAGGTGTTGAGATGTTCCGTAAAGAGATGGAAGAGGCTCAAGCTGGTGATAACTGTGGTATTTTACTACGTGGTACTGCTAAAGAGGAAGTTCAACGTGGGCAAGTTCTTTGTAAACCAAGTTCAATTACTCCACACACTAAATTCAGAGCTGAAATTTATGTATTGAGTAAAGATGAGGGTGGTCGTCATACACCATTTTTTACAAACTATCGTCCACAATTCTACGTACGTACAACAGACGTAACTGGTGCTATTACACTAGAAGAGGGAACTGAAATGGTTATGCCTGGTGATAATGTAACAATTACTGCTGAGCTAATTGCTCCAGTTGCACTAGAAGAAGGTACTCGTTTCGCTATCCGTGAGGGTGGACGTACTGTTGGTGCTGGTGTTGTTGCTGAGATTCTTGCGTAACCCTTTGGGTTACTCAAACTAAGGTACTCAGAGTATGCGCGAAAATATACATTTAGCATGTGAGAAGTGTAGTCGTCGTAACTACCACACATCAAAAAATAAAAAAACACACACAGAAAAATTTTCAGTTCGTAAGTACTGTAAATTTTGTCGTGAACACACTGTACATAAAGAAGCAAAACTTTAATAGTTTTGCTCTTTACATGTAGAGCATGTAGGCGAGTAGCTCCAATGGTAGAGCTCCGGATTCCAAATCCGATTGTTGGGGGTTCGAGTCCCTCCTCGCCTGCCACATCTTCAATAAATGTAGCTTATGAGCTCTATTTCTTGGAAATGATAGTTAGGAATATAATGAATAATTTAACAAGTTTTTATCACGCAGCTAAATTAGAGTTAGCTAAAGTAATTTTTCCAACAAAACAACAGGTTAAACAAGCATTTTTTGCTGTATTTATGGTAGTGGCATTTGTATCACTTTTCTTAGCACTGGTTGACTTGATTATGTCTTCTAGTCTAAGTGCAATTCTCGGTTAAGGGTTTTTTATGGCACATCAGTGGTACTCTATTCAGACTTATGGTAGTGAAAGAGCAGTTAAAGCTGCAATTGAAAATTTAGTAGAAGAGTACAAACTGCAAGATATAGTTGCACGTGTTGTAGTACCAACAGAAGATGTTATAGAAGTTAAGTCTGGAAAGAAAAAAGTGAGTGAACGATCTTTGTACTCTGGATATGTATTTATTAATATAGATTTAAATACAGAGGTTCAACACTTAATACAAGGTATCCCAAAAGTTTCAGGGTTTATTGGTGAAGCAAATCATCCAACACCTTTAAGTGAAAATGATATTAATACTATTTTAGATAGAGTAGAGAATCGTTCAGCTCCAAAACCAAAAGTTTTCTTTGAATCAGGAGAGATGATTCGTATTATTGATGGACCATTTGCAAATTTTACAGGAACTGTTGATGAGTATGATTTAGAGCACGGTACTCTCAAGCTAAATGTCTCTATTTTTGGAAGAGCAACGCCAGTTGATATCTCTTATGTTCAAGTAGAAAAAATCATCTAACTAAAAATTTACAAAATAACTTACAAGGTTAAACAGTAGTTTTATCTCGTAAGTTATTTTGCAATAACATACAATTTCAAAAAAAGGAAGCACAATGGCAAAAAAAGTCATGGATTATATCAAGCTACATATTGAAGCTGGTAAAGCAAATCCTGCACCTCCAGTAGGTCCAGCATTAGGTCAACGTGGTGTTAACATTATGGAGTTTTGTAAAGCTTTTAATGAAAAAACTAAAGATAAAATGGGATTTAAAGTTCCAGTAGTAATTACAGTTTATAATGATAAAAGTTTCACATTTATCACTAAACAACCACCAGCAAGCGCTCTTTTATTAAAAGCAGCAGGTCTTAAAAAAGGTACGGATAACCCACTTAAAAATAAAGTTGGTTCAATTTCTCGTGCTCAACTGATGGAAGTTGTTGAGGCTAAAATTGCTGATTTGAATACAGATGATAAAGATATGGCTGCTAGAACGCTTTCTGGTTCAGCTCGTTCAATGGGTATAGAAATAACAGAATAGATCTGTTTTATTATCTTCGACCGCAGAGATATAAAAATATGCGGCAGATTCGATAGGAGAGTTCATAATTATGGCAAGTAAAAGATATAAACAATTATCAGAAAAAATTGATACAACAAAAAACTATAGTGTAGCTGAAGCTTCTGCTACAATAAGAGATTTAAAATCTGCAAAATTCGATGAGACTGTTGAAATTGCATTAAATTTAAATGTTGATCCTCGTCATTCAGATCAAATGATTCGTGGTGCGGTTGTGCTTCCACATGGAACTGGTAAAACAGTTCGTGTTGCAGTATTTGCTAAAGGTGCTAAAGCTGATGAGGCTAAAGCTGCTGGTGCAGATATTGTTGGTACTGATGAATTAGTTGATCAAATCAAAGAGGGTATATTTAACTTTGATGTTGTTGTTGCTGCACCAGATTGTATGGGTGTAGTTGGTAAAATTGGTCGTATTTTAGGTCCAAAAGGTTTAATGCCTAATCCTAAAACTGGTACTGTAACTCCAGATATTGCTACTGCTGTTAATAATGTAAAAGGTGGTCAAGTTGCATTTAGAGTAGATAAAAAAGGTAATATTCATGCAGGAATTGGTAAGTCTAGCTTTGAAGAGAACAAAATTGCTGAGAATTTAAATGCATTTCTTGCTGCTATCAATAAACAAAAGCCAGCATCTGCAAAAGGTCGCTATATTAAAAATGGCGCATTAAGCTTAACTATGAGCCCAGCTCTTAAGCTTGATACTTCTGAACTATTAGATATTAAATAGTTTTTCGCCTTTTTGGCGAAAATCTTTGCTTGTATCATTTTGGTGTTATAAGCAAAGATTTTTGTTTACCAATTATCTTAATCTGTGGACTAAAGATAGCAGGGGTGCAAAATGCACTTAATATCCTTTTATAGATTTTTATCTATAGCCCTACTTGAAGTTTGTCTGGAAAGGAGACTACATGACTAAGACTAAAAAACAAGAAGTTATAGCTGAATTAAGTGAAAGTTTAAAAGATGCTAATGCTGTTATTATGTGTGATTATAAAGGTTTAAGCGTTTCTGTATTAGAAGAGCTTAGAGCTTCTGCTCGTGCTAAAGATGTTAAAGTTCAAGTTGTAAAAAATACACTTGCAACTATTGCACTTAAAAATAACAATCTTGAGGGTGTTGAGATTAAAGATGCTAATATCTTTATTTGGGGTGAAGATGCAATTGCAACTGCAAAAACAGTAGCAGACTTTTCAAAAACAAATAAAACATTTGCAATTCGTTCAGCATATATTGATGGTGAGAGTGCTGATGCTGCTAAAGTTGACGCATTTGCTAAACTTCCAGGACGTGAAGAGTTACTTGGTATGCTTGCATCTGTTTGGATGGCTCCAGTACGTAACTTTACAATTGGATTAGACGCTCTAAGAATTCAAAAAGAAGAAGCTTAAGAGATACTCTTAGTTTTATGTCTCCTATAATAGAGGAGTAACCTTATTGATAGATGAATTTATCTCATCTATATTTAGAATAAAAAAGGAATAATATTATGGCTGTAACTAAAGAAGACGTATTAGAATTTATCTCAGGATTATCTGTATTAGAACTATCTGAGTTAGTAAAAGAGTTTGAAGAAAAATTTGGTGTATCTGCACAACCTGTTGCTGTGGCTGGTGGAGCTGCTGGTGGTGGAGCTGGTGCTGCTGAAGAAAAAACTGAATTTGATGTTATTTTAACTTCTGCTGGTGAGAAGAAAATTAACGTTATTAAAGCTGTTCGTGCATTAACAGGTTTAGGTCTAAAAGAGGCAAAAGCTGCTGTTGATGGCGCTCCTGCAACATTAAAAGAGGCTGTAGATAAAGAGACAGCTGATGAGTTCAAAAAACAATTAGAAGAAGCTGGTGCTGCAGTAGAAATTAAATAATTATTTAATTTAATTTATTGGAGGGTTTTACCCTCCACTGTTTGGGTGCTTTTAAGGGTTGATAATATGCAACTTTTAAAAGTGCCCATACGTCGTTATAGTCCCTAGACGTATTAAAATACGGGTTCACCATTACTAACTGTTTAAGTTAGAATTACATTACAAATAGAGGTAGCAATGTTAAACACTCTTTATTCTGGAAATCGCTTACGCGTTGACTTCGCAAAAACCCCTCAACAAATTGAAGTACCAAACCTTTTACAACTACAACAAAACTCGTATGATAGTTTTTTAATGTTAGATCATAAAGATCGTACAAAAAGTGGTATAGAAAAAGTATTTCAATCTGTTTTTCCTGTTCATGATGCACAAAATAGATTAACTTTAGAGTATATCGGTTCTGAAACTGGTAAGCCTAAATATACTGTACGTGAATGTATGGAGAGAGGATTGACATATTCAGTCTCTTTAAAAATGAAAACTCGTCTTACGCTGTGGGATAGAGATGAAAATACAAAAGAGAAAACTGGTGTTAAAGATATAAAAGAGCAGACAATCTTTATTCGTGATATACCTTTAATGACGGAGAGAACTTCGTTTATTATCAATGGTGTTGAGCGTGTTGTTGTTAATCAGCTTCATAGATCACCTGGTGTTATATTCAAAGAAGAAGAGTCAGCAACTGCTGGAAATAAATTAATCTATACTGGTCAAATAATCCCTGATCGTGGATCATGGTTATATTTTGAGTATGACCCTAAAGATATTCTTTATGTGCGTATTAATAAACGTCGAAAAGTACCTGTTACTATTATGTTTAGAGCATTAGGTTATTCAAAGCAAGATATATTAAAACTTTTCTACCCTCTACAAACAGTTACTATTAAAGATTCAGCTTTTTTAACTGATTTTAATACTAACTCATTTGGTGGACGCTTAGATTATGATTTAGTTGATGAAAACGGTACTGTTTTATTAGCTAGTGGTAAACGTTTAAGTAACAAAAAAGCACAAAAATTTATTGAAGATGGAATCACATCTGTACAGTATCCTATAGATATTTTAATAGAGAGATATTTAGCAGAACCAATTATTGATCCTGAAACAGGTGAAGTACTATTTGACACTATGAGTGCATTAGATGAAAATAAATTGAAAAAAATGGCTGAAGCTGGAGTTGAATCTTTTGTTATAGCAAATGATTTAGCAGATGGTGTTGATAGCTCAATTATTAACGCATTTTTAGCAGATGTTGATTCACTAAAACTTTTACGTCAAACAGAAGATATTGAAGATGAGAATGATTTAGCTGCAATTAGAATCTACCGTGTAATGCGCCCTGGTGAACCAGTTACTAAAGAAGCAGCAAAATCATTTGTAAATCAGCTATTTTTTGACCCCGAGAGATATGACTTAACGCAAGTTGGTCGTATGAAAATGAATCACAAACTAGATATGAATATACCAGAATATATTACAGTTTTAACAAATGAAGATATTATTAAATCTGTTCAGTATGTTATTAAAGTTAAAAATGGTCAAGGTCATATTGACGATAGAGATCACTTAGGAAATCGCCGTATTCGTGCTATTGGTGAACTTCTTGGTAATGAGTTACATAATGGTCTTATTAAAATGCAAAAAGCAATTAAAGATAAGTTATCGACTATGAGTGGACCAATGAGCGAACTGATGCCTCATGATTTGATTAATTCAAAAATGATTACATCAACAATTATTGAATTTTTCTCTGGTGGACAACTTTCTCAATTTATGGATCAAACAAATCCACTTTCAGAAGTAACACATAAACGTCGTTTATCTGCACTAGGTGAGGGTGGTTTAGTAAAAGAGAGAGCTGGATTTGAAGTGCGTGATGTTCATCCAACTCATTATGGTCGTATCTGTCCTGTTGAGACTCCAGAGGGTCAAAATATTGGTCTTATCAACACACTTGCATCATACTCTAAAGTTAATGATCATGGTTTTATTGAAGCACCTTATAATATTGTAAAAGATGGAGTTGTGACAAGTGAAGTTGTCTATTTAACAGCAACACAAGAAGAGGGTAAATTAATTGCTGCTGCTTCAAACAGAGTAAACAGCGATGGTACATTTGAAGAAGATTTAATTGATGTTAGACAAGATGGAGAGGTTTTACTTAAGCTTCCAACAGAGTGTGAACTGTGTGATTTAAGTTCAAGTATGGTTATTGGTGTTGCTGCATCACTGATTCCATTTTTAGAGCATGATGATGCCAATCGTGCGCTAATGGGATCAAATATGCAACGTCAAGCAGTACCACTTCTTAGAACGCAAGCACCAATGGTTGGAACAGGCGTAGAAAAACTTGTTGCTCGTGACTCTTGGTCTGGAATTAAAGCACAACGTGCTGGTATTGTTGAAAAAGTAGATTCTAAACATGTCTATATAATGGGTGAAGATGATGATGGTGCATTTATTGACTACTATCCATTACAAAAAAATCTAAGAACAAATCAAAACACTACTTTTACTCAAAAAGCAATAGTTAAAGCTGGTCAAAAAATTTCTGATAATCAAGTAATTGCTGATGGTCCAAATATGGATAGAGGTGAGCTAGCTCTTGGTGTTAATGCTCTTGTAGCATTTATGCCATGGTATGGTTATAACTATGAAGATGCTATTGTTATTAATGAGAGATTAATTCGTAATGACTCTTTTACTTCAGTACACACTTATGAAAAAGAGTGTGAAGCACGTGAGTTAAAACATGGTGTTGAAGAGATAACACGTGACATTCCAAATGTTCGTGATGATGAGCTATCTCACCTTGATGAGAGTGGAGTTATAAAACTAGGTACTAATGTTACTGGCGGTATGATTCTTGTTGGTAAGGTCTCTCCAAAAGGAGAAGTTAAGCCAACACCAGAAGAGAGACTACTACGTGCAATTTTTGGTGAAAAAGCTGGTCACGTTGTAAACAAGTCACTATACTGCCCTCCATCAATGGAAGGTGTTGTTGTAGATGTTAAAATCTTCACTAAAAAAGGGTATGAAAAAGACCCTCGTGCATTAGAGTTTGAAAAAGAGGAGCGTGATGAATTAGAGCGTGAACACTATGACAGACTTTTAATGATTGATAAAGAGGAGATGATGAAAATTACATCACTTCTTACAAAAACACCAATCTTAGAAGATGTTAACGTTAATGGTGAAGATTATGCCATAGGAGATCTGCTAGATCCATCTGATTTAGAAGCAGTAAATCGTTTTGCTATGAATAACATTGTAAAAGTGTTTGCAGAGGATATTCAAGCACAATACAACAAAATTAAAAATCAGTTTCAAAAACAGAAGAAAAAATTCCGTGATGAACATGAAGAGAAGCTTCAAATACTTGAAAAAGATGACATCTTACCAAATGGTGTTGTTAAGTATGTAAAAGTCTATATTGCAACTAAACGTAAGTTAAAAGTTGGTGATAAAATGGCAGGACGTCACGGTAACAAAGGTATTGTTTCAAACATAGTACCTGAAGTTGATATGCCGTACATGGAAGATGGAAGAAGCGTGGATATCTGTCTAAATCCTCTAGGTGTTCCATCTCGTATGAATATTGGACAAATTCTTGAGATGCACTTAGGTATGAGTGGTCGTGAAATTGGAATCCAACTAGAAGAGATGTTTGCTAAAAAGCAGGGTGATTTTGTAAAAGATTTGCGTGAAAAAATGGTAACTATTGCAAATAGCGCAAAACTTATGAATGCAGCGCAAGTTGTTGGTGACATGAGCGATAAAGAGCTAATTTCTTATGCACGTGATTGGTCAAATGGTGTTAAGTTCGCAACTCCAATTTTTGAGGGTGTTGATGCAGATGAGTTTACTACACTTTTTGAACTTGCTAAAATGGCAGATGATGGTAAAACAGTTCTTTATGATGGTAAAACTGGAGCAAAAGTACAAGAGCGTGTAAATGTAGGTTACATGTACATCTTAAAACTTCACCATCTTGTTGATGAGAAAATACATGCTCGTTCAACTGGACCATACTCTTTAGTTACACAACAACCAGTTGGTGGTAAAGCACTATTTGGTGGACAAAGATTTGGTGAGATGGAAGTTTGGGCGCTTGAAGCGTATGGTGCTTCTGCAGTCTTAAAAGAGATGTTAACAATTAAATCTGATGATGTTGAGGGTCGTGTAAGTGCATACAAAGCAATTACTAGAGGTGAACCAATTCCATCATCTGGTATTCCTGAGACACTATTTGTATTAACAAAAGAACTTCAAGCATTAGCTCTTGATGTAGAAATATTTGACGAGGTTGAAGACGATGAGTAAACTTGTAACTGTTGATATAACAGAAAATAACCGCCCTAAAGATATTAAGCAAATCCAATTTCGCCTTGCTTCTCCTGAGAAAATTCTCTCATGGAGTCATGGTGAAGTAAAAAAACCAGAAACAATTAACTATAGAACTCTTAAACCTGAAAGAGATGGACTATTTTGTGCAAAAATATTTGGTCCAGTTCGTGATTATGAGTGTCTTTGTGGTAAGTATAAGAAGATGCGTTACAAAGGTGTTGTATGTGAGAAGTGTGGAGTTGAAGTTACTACTCAAAAAGTACGTCGTACACGTATGGGACACATTGATCTGGTAACTCCAGTAGCTCATATTTGGTACGTAAACTCTCTACCATCACGTATAGGTACACTTCTTGGTGTAAAAATGAAAGATTTAGAGCGTGTACTTTATTATGAAGCATATATTGTAAAACATGGTGGTGAGGCATTTTATGATGCTGATCAAGCTACTGCTGTTCAAAAATATGATGTTTTAAATGAAGAGCAGTACCGCACACTAATGCAACGCTACAGTGAAATGGGCTTTGAAGCTGCAATGGGTGGACAGATTATTCGTGAACTGTTAGATGAAATTGACTTAGTTGAGCTATTTTCACAACAAAAAGAGGCAATAGAAGCTACAAAAAGTGAAGCAAAACGTAAAACCATTGTTAAGAGACTAAAAGTTATTGAGTCATTTTTAAACTCAGGCAATAACCCTGCATGGATGATGCTAACAGCACTTCCAGTTCTTCCACCAGATTTACGCCCACTTGTAAGTTTAGATGGTGGTAAATTTGCAGTTTCTGATGTTAATGACTTATATCGTCGTGTAATCAACAGAAATCAACGTCTTAAACGTCTAGTAGAGCTTGAAGCTCCAGAAATAATTGTAAGAAATGAGAAGCGTATGCTTCAAGAGTCAGTAGATGCACTTTTTGACAATGGTCGTCGTGCTAACGCAGTAAAAGGTGCTAACAAACGTCCACTTAAATCTTTAAGTGAAGTTATTAAGGGTAAACAGGGACGTTTTCGTCAAAATTTACTTGGCAAGCGTGTTGACTTCTCTGGACGTTCTGTAATTGTTGTAGGTCCTAGTTTGAAGATGGATCAGTGTGGTTTACCTAAAAAAATGGCACTTGAACTTTTCAAGCCACACCTCATTGCTGCTCTTGAAGATAAGGGCTATGTTACAACTGTTAAACAAGCTAAAAAGATGATTGAAGACAAAACAAATGAGGTTTGGGAGTGTCTTAGTGAAATAGTAGATGGCTACCCAATTTTACTAAACCGTGCGCCAACACTTCATAAATTGTCAATTCAAGCATTTCACCCTAAGCTAATTGATGGTAAAGCTATTCAGTTACATCCACTAGTTTGTGCTGCATTTAATGCCGACTTTGATGGTGATCAGATGGCTGTTCATATTCCACTATCTACTGAAGCAGTTGCAGAAGCAAAAGTTTTAATGCTTAGTTCTATGAATATTTTACTACCAGCATCAGGTAAAGCAATAGCAACACCATCACAAGATATGGTACTTGGTCTCTACTATATGTCATTAGAAAAAAATGGTTCAGTTGGAGCAAATAAACTTTTTTCAAATATTGATGAAGTAAATATTGCAATTGAGAACAATGCACTAGCCCTTCATGCAAAAATTAGAACAAGAATTGATGGAAGAGTTATTAACACAACAGCTGGAAGACTGCTTCTAAAAGCTATTTTACCAGATTTTGTTCCAGTAGATTTATGGAATAAAACAATGAAGAAAAAAGCAATTAATACCATTGTTGATTATGTTAATAAACATGGTGGAATTGCAATAACTGCTTCATTTTTAGATAACTTAAAAGATTTAGGTTTTAAATATGCAACTGAATCTGGTGTATCTATCTCTATTGCAGATATTATTATTCCAGAGGGTAAAAGAGAGTTAATTAGAAGTTCAAAAGAGAAAGTTAAAGAGATACAAAAGCAGTATGAGGGTGGTCTTTTAACAGAACAAGAGAGATACAATAAAATTATTGATGTCTGGACAGATACAAATAACACAGTTGCATCATGGATGATGGAGTTAGTTGAAACTGACAAAGATGGTTTTAACTCAATTCACATGATGGCTGACTCAGGCGCTCGTGGTTCTGCTGCGCAAATCCGTCAGTTAGCTGGTATGCGTGGACTTATGGCTAAACCTAGTGGAGATATTATTGAGACACCAATTATCTCTAACTTTAAAGAGGGTCTTAACGTTTTAGAGTACTTTATCTCTACTCACGGTGCTAGAAAAGGTCTTGCTGATACCGCTTTAAAAACTGCGAATGCTGGTTATTTAACAAGAAAACTAGTAGATGTTGCTCAAAATGTAAAAGTTGTAGAGCATGATTGTGGAACTCATGAGGGAATTGAAATTACAGATATCTCTGTAGGTAATGAACTAATTGAACCATTGGAAGATAGACTAGAGGGACGTGTTTTAGCAGAAGATGCAATCGATCCTATTACAAATGAGATTCTTTACGCTGAGGGAACTCTAATAGATGAGATTAAAGCTAAAAACATTGTAGATGCTGGAATTAAAACAGCTCACATTAGAACACCTACTACATGTAAAAGTGATGGTGGAATTTGTGCTCTATGTTATGGACAAAATCTAGGTAGTGGTGGAATTGTTCGTCGTGGTGAAGCAGTTGGTATTTTAGCTGCTCAATCAATTGGTGAGCCAGGAACTCAACTTACACTTAGAACTTTCCACGTTGGTGGAACAGCGTCAAGTACTCGTGAAGAGCGTCAAGTTGTAGCAGATAAAGAGGGCTTTATTAGATACTACAACTTGAAAACTTATGAGTCAAAAGAGGGTAAAAGTATTGTTGCAAATAGACGTAACGCTGCTATTTTACTTGTTGAGCCTAAAATAAAAGCACCATATTCAGGAACTGTTGATATTCAAAATATTCATGATGAAGTGATTGTAACTATTGTTGGTGGTGAGAATAGTTCTCGCTACACTCTGCGTAAACATGAGGTTGCAAAACCAAATGAGCTAGCAGGTGTAAGTGGAAAAATTGAGGGTAAATTTTACATTCCATATAAAAATGGTGATGTTGTAAAAGAGGATGAATCAATCGTAGAGATGATTAAAGATGGTTGGAATGTTCCTAACCGTATTCCTTATGCAAGTGAGCTTAAAGTTGAAGATGGCGCACCAGTAACTCAAGAGATTTTAGCTAAAGAGTCGGGAAAAGTAAAATACTTTTTATTAAAAGGTGACTATTTAGAGCGTCATGATGAGATTAAAAAAGGTTACAGTGTTGAAGAGAAGGGTCTCTTTGCAGTTGTAGTTGATGGAAGCGATAGAGAAGCAATCCGTCACTATATTGCACGTGGTTCTGTTGTAGCAATTGATGATAACTCAGATGTAGAGTTCTCAACTGTAGTTGCAACACCAGCTAGTGAAGAGTCAATTGTAATTGCAGAGTGGGATCCATACTCAAACCCAATTATTACAGAGGCAAATGGTAAAGTTCATTTTGAAGACATCATTGCAGGTGTAACTGCGAGTGAGCAGTACGATGAGCTAACAGGAAACACTAGACTTATGATTAATGAGTATGTATCTAGTGAGTACAAACCAGCTATTGTTCTCTCAACTGAGAGTGGAGAGATAGTTCGCTACTCTGTTGAGCAAAAAACTATTATACATGTAAAAGATGGTGCTGAAGTTGCTATTGCGGATATTTTGGCAAAAACACCAAAAGCACTTCAAAAGTCACGCGATATTACAGGGGGTCTTCCTCGTGTAAGTGAACTTTTTGAAGCTCGTAAACCAAAAACATCTGCACTAATTGCAGAAGTGGATGGAATTGTAAGTTTTGGTAAGCCTCTTCGTGGTAAAGAGCGTATCATTATTAGCTCAGACAACGGTGTAGTTAAAGAGTACTTTGTAGATAAAACTCTAACTTCACTTGTTAATACAGGCGAGTTTGTTCACTCTGGTGAGAGACTAACAGATGGCATAGTAAGTTCACATGAAATTTTAAGAATTTTAGGAACAAAAGCTCTATACAACTACCTTGTAAGTGAAGTTCAACAAGTCTATCGTCGTCAAGGGGTTAATATTGCCGACAAACATATTGAAGTTATTTTTACTCAAATGTTACGTCAAGTTAAAATTATTGATAGCGGTGACACTAAGTTTATTGGTGGGGATTTAGCATCTAAAAACAAGTTTGTTGAAGAGAATGAGAAAATCATTCGTTTAGGTGGAGAGCCTGCAATTGCAGAACCATTCTTAGTTGGTATTACAAGAGCATCAGTCTCTGCAGATAGCATCATATCAGCTGCATCATTCCAAGATACTACAAAAGTATTAACAGAAGCAGCAGTAAGCGCTAAAATAGATGACTTAACAGACCTTAAAGAGAACATCATTATCGGTCGTACAATCCCTGTTGGAACAGGTATTTACAAAGATGAGCATATTGAGTTCGTGGAAGATTAAAAGTAGTTCACTTGTCACTCGTTCCACCTCTCCTGAGGTGGAACGCATACAAAAGCTAATTTCTTTCTCATTCCCATCGCCCAATGGGAACTAGGGATAATTCTAAAGTAACTTTACAAGTGTAGCTACGATTGCAGCTTGTGCTATCAGCATACCAGCTAC
>JAYEGD010000235.1:0-2234 GCA_034658915.1 Campylobacterota bacterium
ACCATCCCAAGAAGCGACTATTTGCCACTTTTTTCCTGTTGGAGCGCCTCCTCCACCTTTTCCACGAAGCCCACTTTGAACAACTTCATCTATTACCTCATCGCCACTACATGTAAAGAGTTTTTTTAGTGAACTATAACGTCCATTTTGAAGTGCAACATCTATTTTATGAGAATCTGTAATATCAAAATTTTTACTTACTATTTTAACTCTCTCAACACTCATGTAACACCTCATCTAGCATTTGTGTTGTTAAATTTTCTAAATATTTTCCATCAAGTGTACACATTGGCGCACCTGAACACGCTCCCATACACTCGACCTCTATTATCTCAAATTTTTCACTGTAGTTTTTTAAAAGATGAGCTTTAATATCTTCACTTCCATTTAACTCACATGAGAGTGTTCGACACACCTCAATAACTCTTTTTTCACTCTTTTGTAGCCTGAACATTGTGTAAAAAGTGACAACAGAGTAAATTTGCATAAATGGTAGCTCTAAAAAAGAGGCAATGTGTGCAATTGCATCTTCACTAACATAGCCATCTTGTTTTTGAGCTAACCATAAAAGTGGAAGAGTTAAAGCTTTTTTTTGTGGGTATCGGTTGAGTAGAGCAGCAACCTCTAAACTATTTTTTTCATTAAAGACAAAACTCATCTATCCATCTCTCCTGCTATTATGTTTAAGCTTCCTAGAGTTAAAATTGCATCTGCTAATTGAAATCCCTCTACTATCTGTGGGTACGCACTCATAGCTGTAAATGATGGTGCTTTTACCTTTACTTTGTACGGTGTTCCACTACCATCGCTAACAATAAAAAATCCTAACTCTCCGTTTGTTGCTTCAATAGAGCTATAATGCTCGTTTGATGGCACTTTAACACCCTCAAAAGTGAGTTTAAACTGGTTCATAGCACCCTCAATAGTTCCATAAACATCATCTTTTTTAGGTAGAACTATGGAAGCATTCTCTATGTTTACATCTCCATTTGGTAACTTTTGCATCACTTGGTTAATTATTTTTATGCTCTCATCAATCTCCAAAAAGCGCACCATTACTCTGTCATAAACATCTCCAACACTACCAACTACTACATCAAACTCATAATTTTCATAACCATAATATGGATTATCTTTACGCATATCAAACTCCACTCCACAAGCTCTTAAATTTGGTCCTGTAAGTGAGGCGTTTATGGCATCTTTTGCACTAATAACGCCTACATTTTGAGTTCTGTCATGAAAAATTCTATTGTGTTTAATAAGTGCTAATGTCTCATTTACACCATGTTGAACTTTTTTAATGACCTCTTGTAGCTCATCCTCAAAGCCCTCATACAAATCATTTGTCATTCCACCAACACGCATAAAAGAGTTAGTAAGTCTTGCACCTGTAAGTTTTGAGAGAAGTTCATAGATATCTTCACGAGGGTTGTACATGTACCAATAATTTGTAAGCGCACCCATATCTACAAGAACTGCGGCTAAACAGACAATGTGGTCTTCTATGCGAGATAGCTCTAGCAACATAACTCTAATTGCCATCGCACGAGGTGTAATTTCAACTCCTAACATCTCCTCTACGCTCTTTACAAAAGCAATGTTATTGCTAAGAGCAGAACAGTAGTTTAGACGGTCAGTGTATGGCACAATTTGGTTGTAAGTGTGGTTTTCACAACTCTTCTCAAAACCACGATGCAAATAGCCAATTTCACTAACTGCACACTCAATTGTCTCTCCATCAAGTGCCACATAGGTTCTAATTGTCCCATGACTTGCAGGGTGTGATGGTCCAATGTTTAAAAACATTAAATCTTTATTGCACTTACTAAAAGAGCCATCTTCTAAACTACAAATGATATTTTTACTTAGTAGTCGGTTATTCATCTCATCTATCAAGTCATCGCTCTCATGCAAGAGTTGCCCTTTTGTAATTGGGTATGATTTACGAAGTGGATGACCTTTAAACTCTTTATGGTTTAACACACGCCTTAAATTTGGATGATTACTAAAGTGAACACCATATTGGTCATACACCTCACGCTCCAACCAGTCAGCTCCACTGTAAATATTTGAAATAGATTTAGCTTCAAGATTTTCAAGGTAACTTTTTAAAACTCTTATCTGTTTGAAATTTTTATGGCGAATAATATAAACAAGTGCATACTGTTGGGGATGCTCTTCTACATGTAAAGAGTAATCAACAGCGGTAATATCTAAGAGGTACTCAAAAC
>JAYEGD010000236.1:0-9798 GCA_034658915.1 Campylobacterota bacterium
TTAAAAGATTCATCTTCTGCGTTGAACTTCACTTAACGATGCTAGCATCGCCAAGCAAAGTTCGCCTTGAATCTAAACCTTTTAAATGTTGTTGAATATGTCATCTATTATGGTCAGGCACTTACATGTAGCCCCATACACAAGTATATCATAAATATACTCAATATTTATCTTAATTGAATAGAGTTATTTAATATTTTATTGGTATAATATTTTAAGACTATTTAACTGAAAGAGGTGGATGTAATGAAAAAATTAATACTAATACTACTTATTGGGGTTGGTTTGTTTGCACAAGACATTAGATGTAAAGATCCATCGGACACATATTCAGTGAGAGAAGATTTAAGCGATAGAGTAAACTACATCTGCAAAGAGGATAATATTCCAGCAGACACTACATGTAAAAATGTTGCAGGGACATACTCAATTGCTGCGACATTTGATGCTTCACATTGTGGTTCAACAGCTTTTATGCCAGCGAATGCTTTTACTGTCTATGTTACTCAGCAAGATTGTACCATTACAGTAACTTATGAAGACCATATAAATCCAGATACCGGTAGTGTAGATGGTGCAACAGCTACATTTAGTGGAACATCTTTAATTGGTGATGTTACAGATATTCACTACATAACAGTTACTAAAAGTGGTAATACTATTAATGGTACAGGTTCAAGTACACTCTCAGGACCAAATATGGCAGGTTGTGTAATTACAAAAAGCATTGCTGGAAAACTAGTTAAGTAGTAGATTATGAACTATTTTTTACTCTTAATAATTACTGCTTCACTATATGGCTCTATTGGGAAAATTGTAAAGTATGATGGTGATGTTAGTGTTATTAGAGGCTCTAAGATACTTGATGGAAAACTAGGTTTAAAGCTAGAAAAAAAAGATAGTATCAATACATTTCAAAGCTCAAAAGTACAAATTTTTTTTAATGATGGAACTATTGTGAATATGGGTGAAGATGCTCAATTTATTGTCGCTGAATATATGTATGATATAAACAGAGTCTCTAAAACAGATTTTAAATTTTTTAAAGGTGGTTTTAGAGTTGTTACTGGCAAAATTGGAAAAATTGCACCAAAACGTTTTAAGCTAAAAACTAAAAATGCAACTATTGGAATCAGAGGCACAATAATTGTCGGAAACCAGAGACAAATAGCATGTACAAAAGGTGCAATAGATGTTAGTTCTAGTGGAAAAACAGTTGTAGTTCCAGCTGGTATGATTACAACTACAAGAAAAAATCGCTCTCCTACTAAACCTATTAAGTACAAAGAGAGTCAACTACATGTAATAGATAGTGGTTCTGAATTAAATCAGCAACAAAGTAGTCCATATCAAGAAGAACAGAATACTTTTTCAAATAGAGGAAATGTAAGAGATGTTTCAATTTATTCAGATGTAAGAGATGCTTCAAACATTGCGACAGGTTCACAAAATGTAAATGAGCAAAATATTCACTCAGTTGTTGTTGAAGATGGAGAAGTTGAGTATGTTTACATTCGAGGTAAAGCTCAAGATGTACAAAGCATATCTTCAGGAATAAGAAATAGTGCCAAACAAAATATTGGAACTATTAACGTGGATTAATTATTTAAGCAACTCAAAAAGCACCAAAAGTGTTTTTTGATGCTTACTGTTTTGGTTGTCGCTAATCATTAAGAATTTGTTTTTAGAGACTTTTGTTAAGCCCTCAAAGTTGTCTGTTTTCCAACCTTTTTTACTCTTTAAAATAGCTATCTCTTCACTCTTACATGTAGTGAGGTTTAATTTTGTGAGTGTTATGTCGTAGTTGTGATTTTTTTTAGACTCTCTTTGTAAAATTAATATTTCATCACTATTTATAAACTCTAAAGATGTAATACTGCCAGATGCGCTAAAACTCCATGTTCTATTTTTTGAGTAGATTACATGTACTCTTTTGTTGTTACTATTTAAAGGAACTTCTGGTGCGGTAATAACGCCGTACTTGTCACTATATGTAACTGCCTCTAGCCCTCTGTTTTTAGCTCTGTAATTTTTGATATTTTGAAGAGCTTTAGCAATTTTTATACTCTTTATTTTTATACCACCCTTTGTATAGAGTTCAATTCTACTTTTTTTCTCAAATGAGATAAGTAGGTCATTACCCATAAAAGCCAACCCCTCTGAGTCACTTTTTGATTTTTTTAAATCTTTACCTTTAGAGTTTTTAAGCTTCGTCTCACTCTTTAATTTGAGCTTTTTAATTTTGTTATCTTTGAGTGAGATTTTAAAAGTGTAGAGGTACCCTTTATCTCCAATAGCATAAAGAGTATTTCTTTCAAGTGCAATATCAGAGAGTTCACGAGTAGATTTGAAATTTAGTTCTTTAGAATCCAATATTTTAATACTCATAAATTTTGATGATTTCATGTAAGTTGGCTTTATGTCATAATCCTTTATGGAGGCATTTAAGCACAACGCTAGCATTAGTAATAGAGATAGTTTTCTCAATATATTAGCCTTTTTAACGATTTACATGTAAAGGATAGCGATGTCATATAGTGTCTATATTGTAAAGTGTAGTGACAATACTCTCTACACTGGTATTGCAAAAGATGTTACAAAACGCCTAGATGAGCATAATAACTCATCAAAAGGTGCGAAATATACAAAAGCTAGACGACCTGTAACTCTATTACATGTAGAAGAGTTAGAAGATAGAAGCAGTGCTTCAAAGCGTGAATATGCCATTAAGCAGTTAACAAGAAGTGAAAAACTTCTGTTAATTGGTGTTTAGATAGTGATGTTACGCACTTTTTATATAAAGTTTATAAAAAAACTTATAATTCTCGAAAACAAGGTTTTCGTAGCTTTAGGGGGTTGTAGGGACACTTGTGTCCCTGCCACTAAAACGGACTTGTTCGTTTTAGTGCGTAACATCAGTTAGATAGTGTTTGGTAGTCTAATTATTTTAATATCTGCATTAATTTGAAGTCTTGAGAAGTAGTCATCCAAAATTTGCTCTTCACGTTTTTTCATAATAACGCTCATAATTTGGTTTTTTACACTACTGAAATCTTGTGTAATCACTTCACCTTTTCGCATTAGTAAAAATGTCATGTACCCACCTTGAGGTGATGGTGTAACTTGTGTGAAATGGTTATCTTCTGTTTCATTTAAAATTGCTGCAAAACGAGGGTCGATTGCATTATATCTTAGTTGTAACTCTTGCATTTTAATAGATGAATCGTGAAACATTGGATTAACTCTTTTGCTATTTAACAGCTCTTGTGATGGCGCTTGATAGACAATAACATCAAAATATTCAGGGTGAGAAAATTCACTCTTATGTAGATGGTAGTAATCTTCAGCTTCATTGTCTGATGCTACTTTGATTTTTGAAGATGCAATTGCACGAAACAGTTTGTCATGCTCAACTTTCTCTTTTATCTTATCTTTAAACTCTGATTGTGTTAATCTTTTTGAGCTATACATTGCGTCATATAGTTGAGATACACTCAATCTATTTTGCGCTGCAATTTTCTCTATTTCTGCATAAACTTCTTGTGACGAGGCACTGATGTGTCTCTGTCTAGCCTCATTCTCTTCAAGTTTTTTTCTAATTAAAATATCAACTGCACTTTGTTGGTCTTGCCCATACTCTCTCATTTGCTCTTCAATATCATAAAGTGTGATTGGTTGCTCTTTTACTAAAATTGCAATACCATCAATAATTTTTGCTTCTAATGAAAACAGTAATAAACCAAGAATAAATAAACGTACCATAACTACCTCTTACAATAAAATGTCGGTTATTTTAACAGATATTAACCTCTTTTTAAATAAAATAGCGTAATTTTATATAGAGGTGGTTTTATGGTTGTTACACGTTTTGCGCCAAGCCCTACAGGTTATTTACATATCGGTGGTTTAAGAACTGCTCTTTTTAGTTACTTATGGGCTAGAAAAAATGGTGGTAAATTTTTACTTCGTATTGAAGATACAGACAAGAGTCGTAACAACGATGATGCAACTAAAGCCATATTGAACGCTTTTGAGTGGCTAGGTTTAGAGCATGATGGAGAGATTGAGTATCAATCTAAAAGAGATGATATCTATGCTTCATATATCAAACAACTTTTAGAAGAGAAAAAAGCTTACAAATGTTACATGAGCAAAGATGAGCTAGATGCTCTTCGTCAAAAGCAGATGGACAACAAAGAGCGCACAAGATATGACGGTACATATAGAGACTTTAATGGTACACCTCCAGCTGGTGTTGAACCAGTAATTCGTATTAAAGCACCTCTATTGGGTAAAATTGTTGTAGATGATGGCGTTAAAGGTGTGGTTGAATTTAATGCTGAAGATATTTTAGATGACTTTGTAATTGCAAGAGGAGATGGAACTCCGACTTACAACTTTGTAGTTGCAATTGATGATGCGCTTATGGGTGTAAATGAAGTAATTCGTGGAGATGACCACCTCACCAATACACCAAAACAGCTAGTGATTTATGAAGCGTTAGGTTTTGAAATTCCAAAGTTTTATCATGTTCCTATGATTCACAACTCTAATGGAAAAAAACTCTCAAAAAGAGATGGTGCAACAGATGTTATGGCGTACAAAGAGATGGGCTTTTTACCACAAGCGCTTTTAAACTTTTTAGTGAGGCTAGGGTGGAGTAATGGCGATCAGGAGATATTTAGCTTTGAAGAGATGATAGAGCTTTTTAATCCTCAAAACATAAACAAATCTGCATCAATTTACAACAGTGAAAAACTAGAGTGGTTAAATTCTCATTACATTAAAAACTCATCAAATAGCGACTTAGTGGAGTTATTGAAATCTCATGCATTAGACATTAGCTCACACGATAGCAAAGAGGTTTTATTAGATGAGCTAAAGCAAAGAGCCAAAACATTAGAGGAGTTGAAGCTACATGTAGAAGAGATTTTAAATGCTCCAACATCTTATGATGCAAAAGCTGTGAAAAAAGCATTCAAAGGTGAAGCGTTTGATGTTTTAGAGAGGTTTAAAACAGCTCTTCAAAGTAGTGAAGATGTAACTCTACCACTACAATTTCACGATATAATGCAAAAATGTATTGATGAGTTGGGTGTAGGTTTTGGCAAAATTGGACAACCACTACGTATTGCGCTAATAGGGAAGATGGGTGGACCAGGACTTGATGCAATAATGGCAATATTAGGCAAAGATGAGACAATAAACAGAATAGATGAATCTGTGAAAAATATTAAGGAACAGATAGTATGAATGAAAAAAAAGCGTTAGATTATCATGAGTTTCCACAACCTGGAAAAGTTGCAACTAAAATTACAAAATCATTTTCAACACAAGAGGACTTAGCATTAGCTTACACACCAGGCGTTGCAGTTCCATGTTTGGAGATTCAAGATAATCCTCTAAATGCTTACAAATACACATCCAAAGGTAACTTAGTTGCTGTTATATCTAATGGTAGTGCTGTTTTAGGTTTAGGTGACATTGGTGCATTGGCTTCAAAACCTGTTATGGAGGGAAAAGCGATCTTATTTAAGAGTTTTGGAAAGCTTGACTCTTATGACATTGAAGTAGATGCTAAAGATATTGATAAATTTTGTGAAGCAGTAGAGGCAATTGCACCAACATTTGGTGGGATTAATTTAGAAGATATTAAAGCACCAGAGTGTTTTGCAATTGAAGAGCGTCTTGTAAAAGAGCTGGACATTCCAGTTATGCACGATGATCAACATGGAACTGCTGTAATTTCATCTGCCGCCATGATTAATGCTGCATATTTGTGTGAGCGTGAATTGAGTGATTTGAAAGTGGTTATTGTAGGAGCTGGTGCTGCTGCGATATCTTGTGCGAAAATGTATAGACACTTAGGTGTGCAACAGATTATTATGATTGATTCAAAAGGTGTAATTCACTCAAAAAGAGATGATTTAAACAGTTATAAAAAAGAGTTTGCAAAGACAAATATTACAACTCAACATGAAGCATTCCATGGAGCAGATATGGTTATAGGGCTATCTCGTCCAGGAACGTTTAGTGTAGCAGATATTAAACTTATGTCTGCATCACCAATTATCTTTACACTTGCTAATCCAACTCCTGAAATTATGCCAGATGAGGTTAGAGAAGTTCGTCCTCATGCAATCGTTGCAACAGGGCGTAGTGACTTTGAAAATCAGGTAAATAATGTTTTAGGTTTTCCATTTATTTTTCGTGGTGCTATGGATGTTAAAGCTAGGAAGATAAATATGCAGATGAAAATAGCAGCAGCACGTGCATTAGCCGAACTAGCAAGAAAAGATGTTCCACAATATGTTTGCGATATTTACAATAAAGAGTTAAAATTTTCACCTCAATATATTATTCCAAAACCGTTTGACAAAAGGTTGTTGAGTACAGTAAGTGTTGCAGTTGCAAAAGCTGCAATTGAGAGTGGAGTAGCTCCAATTATGGATATTGAAGAGTATAAAAACGAGTTAGAAAAAGTTTCGATTTAAACACTATAATGAGCGTAAGCTCATTATAGGTGGCAGGGACAGATTGTCCCTACAACCCCCTAAAGCTATAAAAAACAATGTTTTTTAAGATTTTGGGAAAAACTACATACGAAAGAGGTCATTTATGCGTCTAATATTTTTATTAATAGCACCATTGCTGTTGTTAGCATCAGAAATTAAAACAACCATTGTAGATATTAAGGGTAAAAAAGCAATTGTAAATGTTGGTGAAATTCAGCGTGGAGTTAGTGGAATTGTTGTTAGAAAATTTAACGACAACCACTCTGCAATTATTGCTGAAGCAGTTGTTATCGACTACAATAAGAAGAAAAAAATGGCTCTTCTTGGCATGTCAAAATACAGAGGTTTAACACAAAATGCTCTACCAACAGGAAATTGGATTCCTAGAAAAGGCGACACTGTAATTTTGGCTCACGGCTATGGAAGCGCACTTTTAATTGCACCATCTGAAGATATTTACAATGAGGTAAAATCTCGTATTGATGGGATATATTTCAGTAAACCTAGTGGATTTGCAACATATTTATCTTACAAAGGTCATCCAACACCGCTAGAAGAGGACATTAGAAACTACTGTGCAATAAGTACCGTTGGTCTGCTTTACATGTATGTTAAAGATACTCTTTTTTCAGCAGATTGTTTAAGTATGCAGCTTTTACAAGCTACATATTTTCCTCTAAAGAGAAAAACAACACAGCTACCATTTTTCTCACGTGTAAATAAAATAAATGCTAATTGGTTTGGAAGTGGTAGCTCAAAATTAAAAAAGTATGACCCATACTATTTGCGTATGATTGTTGAAAACAATAAATACTCAAAAGTTTTAATAGATTACCGCTCAGAGATGAAAAAGAGAGCTAATGAGAAAAAGAGCAAATAATGGAAGAAAAATTAATGAAAGAGCATACTGGATTTTTTCAAAACCTTTTAGGAGATGAGAATGTATATAGCGACAAAGCTCACTTAATTGCATACTCATATGATGCAACAAGAGAGAGATTTGAGCCAGATATTGTACTATTTCCAAGAGATGAGTCTGATGTTAGTGAAATTTTAAAGTATTGTAATGAGCATCAAGTAATTATTGTTCCAAGAGGAAGTGGAAGTGGCTTTACTGGTGGCGCACTTCCTAGTAGAGGTGGTGTTGTACTAGCATTCGAGAAGCATATGAATAAAATTTTAGAGATAGATATGCAAAATATGGTAGCAGTTGTTCAACCAGGTGTAATTAACATGGATTTGCAACGAGCAGTTGAATCAGTAGGTCTTTTTTACCCACCAGACCCAGCTTCACAAGACTACTCTACAATAGGTGGAAATGTTAGTGAAAATGCAGGTGGCATGAGAGCTGCAAAGTATGGGATTACAAAAGATTTTGTAATGGCTATGAGAGCAGTTTTACCAAATGGAGACATAATAAAAGCTGGTAAAAAAACCATTAAAGATGTAGCAGGTTACAACATAAGTGGTATTTTAATTGCAAGTGAGGGTACATTAGCCGTCACAACAGAAGTGACACTAAAACTTCTCTCAAAACCGAAATTAACAAAGACTGCTATGGGAATTTTTAGTAGTGTTAAAGAGGCTATGGAAGCAGTGTATAAGACCATGGCAAGTGGTGTTACTCCAGTTGCTATGGAGTTTTTAGACAACTTGACAATTAGAGCAGTTGAGCAGACTTTTAGCAAAGGTTTACCAGTTGATGCAGGTGCAATTTTAGTTACAGATGTAGATGGAAATATGCAAAGTGAAATAGATTTTCAACTAGCACAAATAGAGAAAGTGTTTCGTGAAAATGGTTGTCAAGAGTTTAAAATAGCAGCAGATGAGGATGAAGCGAAAGATTTATGGTTTGCTCGTAGAAACGCATCACCAGCGCTGAGTGTTTATGGAAGTAAAAAACTAAATGAAGATGTTACAGTTCCACGCTCTGCACTTCCAGAAGTGTTAGATAAATTTTACGAAATTGCCAAAAAATATGATGTAAAAATTCCATGTTTTGGTCATACAGGCGATGGAAATGTTCACACAAATGTAATGGTAGATGGAAGTGATGCTGAACAAGTTAAAATTGCGTACCTAGCGATTGAAGAGGTCTTTCAAGCAACAATTGATTTAGGAGGAACCTTGAGTGGTGAGCATGGAATTGGTCTTGCAAAAGCACCATATATGCACATGGCATTTAGTGATGAGGAGATGAATCTTTTTAAAACTATTAAAAAGGCATTTGACCCTAACAATATATTAAATCCATCAAAGATGGGACTAGAGTAGTGGACGCAAATAAGTTTTTGCGTCATGCTATATTTCTTCTTAAACACTTCATCTCAAAAGAGATAACTTTTTACGCTTCAAGTCTTAGTTTTTACACAATTTTTACTATTGTTCCACTTCTTATGATTGTATTAACTCTTGTTACAAATATGCCTGGTTTTGATGAGCATATGATAAATATTAAAGGGTTTATTTTCGAGAACCTTCTTCCTGGAAACTCTGAATCTGTTTCAAAATATATTGATGAATTTTTGAAAAACTCTGTAAAAGTTGGTGTAACTGGCTTTGTGAGTGTAATAGTTGCATCAATGCTCTTTTTTCAAAATTATGAGTACATTGTAAGTAAAATTTTTAGAACAAAAGTGCGTGGAATTTGGGACTCAATAACTACATATTGGACGCTTTTAACACTTACTCCAATCGCACTTGTTGCATCATTTTTTGTATCTTCTAAAATCCAAGCATTTTTAGATAGTTATGAGTCAATACCTGCATGGTTTAATTTTATGGCAATTTTTCCATTTTTAATTATTTGGGGACTCTTTTTTCTAATTTTTAAAATATCTGCTAACACTAAAATTTACTCTATTTCAGCACTTATTACATCTTTTGTTATCGCACTATCTTTTGCAATCGCTAAAATGGGGTTTGTCTATTACGTCTTTTACAATAACACTTACACTACAATTTATGGCTCATTTGCAGCTTTACTGTTTTTCTTCTTTTGGATTTATGTCTCATGGATTATTTTTGCATACGGATTAAAACTATGCTATATGTTGAATCGCTTTTATCTCTATCGCAATCACAAAAAAAAGCGTGAAAAGAGTGAACTTCTTACTAAGCATTGATACAAAATTAAGTTTTGTAGAGAAATTGCCATTTTGATAAGTGCCTGACCATAATAGATGACATATTCAATGAAAAGAGAAGCTATAAGCTGTGAGGCAAAATCTCGCAGTTGCACTTATTGTGCCTCAAGAGGTTTTAACGAAGCAGATTGTAGCTT
>JAYEGD010000237.1:0-9735 GCA_034658915.1 Campylobacterota bacterium
ATCTTGGTTCTCTTTTAGAGTCAAAATAGCCTCTTCACCATGAGCAGCTGCATAAACTTTAAAAAACATACTACTTAACATTTTTTTCATCATATTTCTAAAAACAACAGAGTCATCAACAACCATTACTTTATGGTTTTGATTTTTATAGAGTCTATCTATTGTTTGAATGATGTAGTTAATATCTCCTATTCCACCTTTGTTTACATAGTCAATAATATTTTTTTCTAAAACTGTTTTTTTTACCTCTTTGTCGCCATTTCCACTTAAAACAATTGACGCTACATCTTTTGAAATCATAAAATCTACAACCTCTCCATTTGGTGCATCTGGTAAGTTTAAATCCAAAAGTGCTAGAAAATATTTTTTTGCTGCAGTGAAGAGTTTTGCCTCTTGTAAAGTGTAAGCTACATCAACTTCAAATCCTAAAGTTGAGACTATTTTTTTAGATATTAACGTAGATAGTGACTTGTTGTCCTCTACTAATAAAATACGTCTATTCATGTGTTAAAATTCCTATTAAATGTATTTAAAATTATACTATCTACTTTTTGATACATCTCTTTTTTCACACTGTCAATACTATTAATATTACTTCTGTATTTCAAAAATGTACACCAAACTTTTTTAGATTGAGCAGTTTTACCTCTTACATGTAACTCAAATGAAGTAGCTGCATTTATGTAACCTTTTACTAAATTACTCTCTACCATATTAACACTTCTTAGCTCTCTCCATCTATGCTCTAACGCTTCATGCGCTACTGCATAACTTCTATCTTCTATAAGTTTTACAAACTCTGTTAAATCTTTATCTGCCAAAAAAGTAATCTTTTGTCTTACTATATGAAAATTTGTATGCAATAGATAGCATACCACTATATCTTGCATTTGTATCTGTAATTGAACTTTTCGATATTTCTGAGCCTAAGTAATCTGCTCTAAAATTTGAAATAATTACAAAATGTTTACTAATTGGGTATGTTATATAAGTTTGAGCAGTTGCAACCATTGCACCTTTCGCTTCATAATAGGCTCTTGAAAATGTTGCTTCATTTGCTCTTACCCCATAGTAGTAGTTGTTGTATTTGCTATCGTTGTAGCGAGCTACTGCAATTGGATCAAACCTAAAATCACCTAGATGAAAAGTAGTTCCAACTTGTGCAACGTATGAGTTAGATTGTGTTACTCCTAAAATATCGTGAAAATAGGTTAGTTCAAACCAACCTTTTTTACTCTCCATAATAAAATCAATTCCACCCTCCCAACTACTTTTTCTATCTTCCATACCTATTAAATATGATGAATCACTGCTAGAGTAACCATAGGGGTTCGGTTGAGCAGTGAGAGAAAACCCCCAACTTAAATCATCTTTTTTATCCCCTAGAAAATAGACTCCAAATTGAGCCCATCTTGCATAAAAGAGTGCATTATCAAAAAAGAAAACAGGTGTTGGAATTACTTTTTCTCCCATACCTTTATATGGTTGAGTGTGAGAGTAAACACCAGCCCCTACAACAACATTATCACCAGCATTTAAACTCAGTGTTACTAAGATTGCAAGAAGTAGTTTTTTCATCATTTAGTATCCTTAATTATATAGAAATAACCTATTTTATTGTTTGAATAATATGGTTTAATAATAGCATTTTGGTAACCTTGTGAACGTTTTATCTCAATCACTTTTCCAACTTTAATACCACTGAAAAACATATTGTCTAATCCTGATGTTTTAACTTCATCGCCTACTTCAATACTCATCCAAGCTGGAATAAACTCAACAATTAAGTTCTCACTACCATTTCCATGAACAATTCCAGGTGCATTTTTCTGACCTACATGTACTGCGTAAGAGCTTTTTAAATCACGATTTAAAAGAGCTAATGGATGCTCATCTTTTGAGACAACAATTCCAGCGGCATAGTTGTTATAGACGAGACCATAAGTTTTAGAGCTATTAAACTCATCAAAATCTATCCACACTTTATTTATATCCCCAAATTTTGCATAAGATATAGCACTCACAAGCTTTACCTTAGGATTAATTGACATTTTGGAATTGTATTGAGAAAGTAGCATTGAGAGTTGCTCTTTTAGTTGCAAATCAACTAAAGTCAACTCCTTATACTCTTCATTTTTTTTACGTAGTATTTTAATCTCTTCACGCTGATCAAAATGTTCATCTGAAAAGTTTTCGACACTTCTTACAACATTTAAAAAACCACTCTTCATAGAGTTCAAAAATGAGACAATATTTGATTGAACTGCGCTACTTAAATAGAGTGCCAATGCTATAAAAATTAGCATTGTGAAGATGATTTTTAACCTCTTATTTATCATATATAATAGACTTGTTACTCTTCAAAGAGTTCTTGAAGAAGGTCTATCTCCTCTAATGCACGACCAGTTCCACGTGCAACTGCAAGCAGTGGCTCATCTGCAACATAAACAGATATTTTAACTATATCAGATAAATAAGTATCTAGCTCACGAATAAGTGCGCCACCACCTGTTAAAATAATTCCATTATTTACAATGTCTCCAGCTAAATCTGGTGGCATCTGCTCTAATACATCGCGAAGTGCTTCTGCTACCTCTTTTAAAGGCTCTCTCATCGCTTCTCTTGCATCTTCACTAGTTAACTCTACAGAACTAAGCAGACCCTCTACTTGGTCACGCCCTGTAATTGTCATTCTGAGTTCAGTTTTTAACTCAACTGCAGTACCTACATTAATTTTAATATCTTCTGCAATTCTATCGCCAATCAATAAGTTATATTTTTTTCTAACGTAGTTAACAATTGATTGATCAATTTTATCTCCAGCAACACGAATAGATTTAGATAAAACTAATCCACCTAGTGAAGCAACTCCAATCTCTGTCGTTCCACCACCAATATCTACAACTAAGTTTCCTTGTGGCTCACGAATATCTATACCTGCACCAATTGCAGCTGCCATTGGCTCTTCAATTAGATAAACTTCTCTAGCTCCTGCTGATAGTGCAGATTCACGAACAGCTTTACGCTCAACTTGAGTTAGACCATAAGGGACACAGATGATAATTCTAGGACTAATAAGAGCACTTCTACCATGTGCTTTTTCAATAAACTTTCTAATCATCTTCTCCGTCATATCAAAATCAGCAATAACGCCATCTTTCATAGGACGAATCGCCTTGATATTTCCAGGAGTTTTACCAACCATATCTTTAGCATCATGTCCAACTGCTAAGACACGCTGATGACCATATTTTTCTGTTTTAACTGCAACAACAGATGGTTCATTAATTATAATCCCTCTACCTTTTGCAATTACTAGTGTATTTGCAGTTCCTAAGTCGATTGACAAGTCGCTTGAGAACATTCCAACAAATTTATTTAAAAACATATAGTCACTCCTTTTAAGCTATCTTTTCACTTTTTTTGATGTATAGCGCCTTATCAAGGCTGTTTACTACATCTTTTGTAATTATAATCTCATACCCTGCATACTCAGGAAGCTCATACATAATGTCAATCATAATCTCTTCTAAAATTGCTCTTAACCCACGAGCACCAGTTTTACGCTCAATTGATTTTTGTGCAATTGCTAAAAGTGCATCATCTTCAAAATTCAACTCTACATCATCTATTGCAAATAGTTTTTTATATTGTCTAACTAGTGAGTTTTTAGGCTTAGTTAATATAGTAACCATTGCATCTTCATCAATCTCTTCTAGTGATGCAATAATTGGCAATCTTCCCACTAGTTCAGGAATTAGACCATAGCTAATTAAATCATCTGGTTCAACTGCCGCAAATGTTGCTTTCTTCTCATTTTTAGACTTCTTATCGTGTCCAAATCCTAGAATGTTATTTCCTTGTTTCTTCTCTAAAATATCATCTAATCCATCAAATGCTCCACCACAAATAAATAGAATTTTAGATGTATCAATTTGAATAAAATCTTGGTTAGGGTGTTTTCTTCCACCTTTTGGAGGAATATTAACACTAGCACCCTCTATAATTTTTAGTAAAGCTTGCTGAACACCCTCACCAGATACATCACGAGTAATAGAACGGTTTTCACTCATACGAGAAATTTTATCTATCTCATCAATAAATACAATCCCCTGCTCTGCTCTTTGCACATCTCCATCTGATGCTTGAAGTAGCTTTGTTAAAATATTTTCAACATCTTCTCCAACATATCCAGCTTCTGTTAAACTTGTTGCATCTGCTATTGCAATTGGAATGTTTAAAACTCTAGCAATAGTTTGAACCATAAGAGTTTTTCCACTTCCAGTAGGTCCAATTAGAAGTACATTTGATTTTGCAATCTCTGTGTCATCCTCTTCTACATCTGATTTAAAAATTCTTTTATAATGGTTATAGACAGCAACAGAGATAAGCTTTCTGGCTCTCTCTTGACCTATGATGTAGTCACTTAAAAATGAGTTAATCTCTTTTGGAATCATTAACTCTATTTCAGCACTATTTTCTTGAGTCTTTAACTCATCACTCTCTCCAAACATAATTTTATATGCTGAAAATACACAATGTTTACAGATGAATACACCATCACCAGCTATAAGAGGGTTCTCTTCACTCTCAACAGCTCCACAAAAACTACATGTTCTATTTTTACTCATATCTATCCTCTAACTCTTTCTCTCATAAGGTATTCCACGTTTTGTATTTAAAACAAATTCACATAACTCTTTTACATAACTATTTTGACCTATCTGCATCATTAATTCAGTTGCACTATCTTTAAGTGGATTTTTTGATTCAAACAGATCTCTATAGGCTGATTTTAGAGCATCAATATCACTTCGTTCTATATGTCTTCTTAAGCCTGTTAAGTTCAAGCCTCTTAAATTTGCACGATTTCCCTCAGCCATACAGTATGGTGGAACATCTTGTGCAAGGGCTGAAGCTCCAGCTATCATGGCATAATTTCCAATTTTAACAAACTGATGAATTGGAGTTAACCCACCAACAACAACATGATTTCCAACTTCTACATGCCCAGCTAATGTTGCACCATTCGCAAAGATGCAGCTATCGCCAATGATGACATCATGCCCAATATGCACATAGCCCATAAGTAGATTGTGTGAGCCAATAACAGTTTTACTACCACCACCCTCAGTTCCAGGGTTTAAAAGCGTGAACTCTCTAATGGTATTATTATCACCAATAATCAACTCAACATCTTCACCATTAAATTTCAAATCTTGAGGAATTGATCCTACAACTGCATGAGAAAAGATATGATTATTTTTTCCAATTGTTGTTTTACCATAGATACATGCGTTATGATCAATGATAGTTCCATCTCCAATTACAGACTCTTTAGAGATAAAACAAAATGGTGCTATTATTACATTTTCACCTATTGATGCACCTTTTTCAATAACTGCTTGTGGACTAATATTACTCAATGAAGACCTACTTATCTACAATCATAGCTTTTAATTCAGCTTCAGATACTATTTTGTCATCAACATAAGCTTTTCCATTAAGAATCCAGATGTTACCTTTTCTTTTTATAACGCTCATTCTGTACTCTAGTCTATCGCCTGGTTTTACTGGCGTTCTAAACTTAGCTTTATCAATACTCATAAAATAGACAACTTTAGAAGCAGCCTCTTCTTCGCTCATATCTCCCATAGATTTAAAGGCTAATACACCACCAGCTTGTGCCATTCCCTCTAAAATCATAACACCAGGATAAATTGGGTGACCTGGAAAGTGTCCCTCAAATATCTGCTCTCCTATTGTCACATTTTTGTAACCTATTAAAGATTCTCCAGCTTCTATTTGTGTAACTTTATCTATTAATAAAAATGGGAATCGGTGTGGTAGGATTTTTTGAATTTCAACAACATCTAACATATATTTAGTACCTTGGTAAGAATTTTGTACATTTTATCTAATTTATTGTTAATTTTGAGTAAATAAGAAATAATTTGTAATTACTCAAGACAATTTGTAATAACTTATCAAAAACCAATAAATATTATTATAAAATCAACATAACTTTAAATTTAAGGATTTTCAATGTTGAACATTGCTTCGTTTTTTAAACTCCTAAAAGAGTCTTTTAGGGATTTAATGCCGATAATTTTGGTTATTTTGTTTTTTCAACTAGCCATTTTACAAACTGTTCCAGAGGGATGGATGTCAACTGCTATTGGTTTAGCAATTGTTGGTGTTGGTCTTGCTGTATTTTTACTAGGTCTTGAAGTTGGTATTTTTCCTGTTGGAGAAGCTCTTGCCTCAGATTTTGCGCATAAAGGCTCCACATTTTGGATTCTTATTTTTGCATTTTTAATAGGTTTTGGTACCACTATTGCCGAACCAGCACTTGTTGTAATTGCCCAAAAAGCAGCTGCAATTAGTTCTGGTAGAATTGACGCTACCACACTTAGATTAGTTGTTGCATTCTCTGTTGGTTTTGCAATTGCACTTGGGTCTTGGAGAATTATCAGAGGTTTTCCAATTCACTACTTTATTATCGCTGGTTATATTTTAGTTGTCACAGCAACTGCATTTTCACCAAAAGAGATTGTAGGTTTAGCTTATGACTTAGGTGGTGTAACAACTTCAACAGTAACAGTTCCACTAGTAGCAGCTCTAGGAATTGGTTTAGCAACGACAATAAAAGGACGAAACCCTGTTTTAGATGGTTTTGGACTAATTGCCTTTGCTTCATTAACACCTATGATTTTCGTACAATTTTATGGAATTGTTGTTTATGAGATGGTTGAAGCTACTCAAGCTATGATGCCACTAGCAGTTGAAAAAGCAGTAGCAAGTGAAGCATTTGTATTTACTTTTCAATCTGTTGCTAGTGGACTCTTTGGTGTAATTACAGATGTTACTCCTATTATGGCAATTATTTTCTTCTTCCAATATGTAGTACTTAAGAAGAAAATTAAAGATTTAAAAACTGTTTTAATTGGTTTTGCACTTGTAATGCTAGGGCTTTATGCTTTTATTCTTGGTTTAGAGATGGGACTATTTTCTCTAGGTGAGACGATGGCTTATGAGCTAACACAAGGTAGAACAAACTTTGTAATTTATGGTTTTGCATTTGCAATTGGTTTTTCCACTACAATGGCAGAGCCATCACTTACAGCAATTGCTAGAAAAGCGAGTGACATTAGTGACAATAAAATCAATAGTTTTGCACTAAGGATGTTCGTTGCTCTGGGTGTTGCAATTGGTATCGCACTTGGGGCTTATAGAATTGTCTCTGGTGGTGAAATTGTAGGCTACATTACATTTGGATATTTGATTGTTATTGGATTAACATTCATAGCACCAAAATATATCATCCCTATTGCTTATGATAGTGGTGGAGTTACAACTTCAACTGTTACAGTTCCATTAGTAGCGGCTCTTGGATTAGGACTTGCTACAAACATTCCAGGACGTGACCCTTTAATTGATGGTTTTGGTTTAATCGCTTTTGCATCACTATTTCCAATGATTACAGTTATGCTCTATGGTGTAATTACTGAGAGATTAGGAGTTAAAGGAACGCATCAAAAAGAGGATGAACATAATGCTGAAATAGAAGAGATTCGTCAAGTTATGGAAGAGGAGTACAAAGCAGAAATGGCTGAACTTCGTCATGCTATTGAAGATGCAAACGATATGAGTCTATCTACCATTAATGTAGATGCAACATCACAACGTCACTCATACACAATGGCATTCTCTTCTGTTCATATAATTGTTCCAAATGATAAAAAAGATGATGCCCTTCTAGCTGCAAAAGATGCAGGAGCAAGTGGTGTTACAATTATGGAAGCACATGGTATGGGATTAGCAGAGATGGATAATTTTTATGACAGATTAGAACATGAAGCAACAGATGTTAATTTAATGTTTATTGTACAAACGCATAAAGTTGATGCAATTGTTCAAAATGTTATGGACAAATTAGACATAGTAGGTGATGGTCATGGTATTTCATACTCATACCCTGTAACTCATCTTAAAGGTCTATCATTAAAAGAGGAACATCTTTAATAATGAATATTTTAGTAGTAAGAAATGATAAGCTTGGCGATTTCATTACGGCATTGCCAGCTATTTACTTACTAAAAAAACATAATAAAGATTTCAAAATACATGTATTAGTTGCTCCTTTAAATAAGGAGTTAGCTACTACATGTAGCTTTATAGATGAAGTTATAGTTGATGATACCACAAATGCAGTTACACTAGCAAACAAACTACGTCCTTACAAAATAGAACTATCATTCACTATGTTTTCAAACACTAAAGTCGCTCTTGCACAGTCTCTATCTTCTATTAAAACAAGAGTTGCACCAGCAACGAAAATTGCTCAAATTTTTTATAACAAAAGAGTAAAACAGAGACGTTCTAAAGTTGAAATGAGTGAGTATGAGTATAATATTGAACTAGTTAAGAGTTATTTTAGTGACTTAAATACTCACTTTCCAACTCCTCTTTTACATGTAGAAGAGTCATCGCAAATTTTTAATAACTTCAAAAATGAGCTTAATCTCACAAAAGATATTGTTGTTTTTCATCCAGGTTTTGGTGGAAGTAGTGATGCTAATTTAACAAATGAAGAGTACTTTAAACTTATTAAAATTGCCTCTACATGTAGTGTTGATGTTGTAGTAACTTTTGGTCCTGATGAGAAGAGACTCTATGACATATTTAACAAAGAGTTCAGCAGTAGCACTGTTAAACTATATATCTCACAAGATGGACTTATTAACTTTGCTGCACTTCTTTCACATGTAAAATTGTTTATAAGCACATCAACAGGAACATACCATTTAGCAGCGCTTGTAGGAACACCAACTTTTACCTTTTTTGCCAACACGCTTTTTGCATCAGTGAAAAGGTGGAGAGCCATTAGTAGTGATCACATTCAGCACCCATATATGCTCTCAAAAGAGAGGAGTGAGTACAATAAGTTATTTAAAAAAATTCAAATTGATTTAAAAAATGTAATAGATGATAAATCTTGAGCATCCCCTTTTACTACTTCTTTTAATTCCAATAGTTTGGTGTCTGTTTAAATGTAAGGAGAAGTTAAAAACTATTAATTTTGTACATGTAGAACTCTTTAGCTTTAAAAAGAGGTGGATAAACTTTGAACTTTTACTAAAAATAACTCTATTAACCCTACTCGTAATTGCGCTTTCTTCGCCCATAAAGTTTGATCAAACTCATCCAAACAACAGAGATGGAAAAGATATTGTATTAGCAATTGACGCAAGTGGCTCTATGAGCTCATCTGGTATGGATAGTGAGACTTTAAAGAGTAGATTTGAGATAGTTAAAGAGTTAGCAATAGAGTTCATAAATGAGCGTTATGAGGAGAACTTTGGTGTAGTATATTTCGCAGACTTTGCTTTTATTGCATCAGCAATAACCTACGAAAAAGAGCCATTAAGTGAGATGATAGGCTACCTCTCTCAAGGAATGGCAGGACAAAACACTGCCATTGGAGATGCAATAAGTTTGAGCATAAGAGCTTTTAAAACTTCAAAATCTAAGTCGAAAGTGATTATTTTACTCAGTGATGGAGAGCAAAATAGTGGAAAAGTATCTGTTGAAGACGCTGTAAAAAAAGCCAAATCTCAAAACATTTTAATCTACACTATAGGCCTAAGTGATGAAGTAAATGTTGAACTACTCAAAAAAATAGCTCAAGAGAGTGGCGGAGAGTACTTTCAAGCCAATACAAAAGAGGATTTA
>JAYEGD010000238.1:0-2203 GCA_034658915.1 Campylobacterota bacterium
TTAATAATATTCGCATTGAAAATTTCACTGTTTTCATCAAGTTCGAGCGTAAAAGGTCTCTTATTTATGTAAATTGGTGCTAAATGTTTTGCACGGCTATAGACCATTCTTGTTGAGTGAATTATTGTAGAGTAGATATTATTCTCATCTTTTTTATCACTACCTTTTTTTACTATCTCTTTTGTGCTATCAATAATATTTTTAAGACGAGAAATTCCACCATCGAGAATCACTTTTGTCTTTTGCATTGAATCTTTTATCTTCTCGTTATCTTTAATATCTTCAATATCATAACCTAGAAGTTCAAGATTTGCTTTCATGTAGGTTACTGGAGTGTTTAATTCGTGCGTAATTCCAGCAGTCACCTCACCAATAGAAGCTAACCTAATCTCTTCTACTCGTCTATCTAATCTCTCATTTATTTTTTGTTCTAAATTTGCATTTATATCTTCTAATTCAAGGCGTTTTTTCTCAAACTTAAGATAGAGATGAAGAAGTGAATTAACTCTAATGATTAGCTCAGTTTTGTCAAAAGGCTTTGCAATAAAATCACTCATACCAGAAGATATAGCTTTTACTTTATCGTCTGAACTACTTAATGCGCTTATCATTAATATAGGGATATTTCTTGTTTTTGAGTTCTCTCTAATATATTTAATAGACTCAAAGCCATCCATAATAGGCATAATAGCATCCATTAAAATTAGATGTGGTAACTCTTTAATTGCAAGTTCATATCCACTTTTACCATTGGAAGCTTCAATATACTCATAATCACCAGCGCGTTTCAAAATAATTTTTATCATTATTCTAATGTCATCTTGATCATCAACAATCAATATTTTTGGTTTCAAATTAACTCTTTATCTCTTCAATTAGTTTTTTTAACTCTAAAAATTTCTCTTCATAATTTATAGAGACTTTTTCTCTTGCGTTGTGTTCAATATCTTTTGCAATATCCGAAATATTCATAAGAGTTAAATTAGATGCACTACCTTTTATTGCATGAGCAGATTCAAATATTGCATCAAAATCGCTACTTTCAACTCCATCTTGCACTGTTTTTAAATTCTCATCAACACTCTTTAAAAAAACTTCCATTAGCATCTCAACATCTTCTAAATCAAAATCTAACTCATCAGCAATCTTTTGTAAATCTAACATATTATTCAATTACTGTTTCCATTTTTATAAGCATCTTCAACACTATTAATTGTAATTGTAAAATCTTTTATATTTTGTGCGCCAACAACTCTTTTTCCCTTAAAATCATTCATACTAGGATATACTATTTTTGAGCCATCGGAGCGTAAAAAGTAAAATGTAGGACGTGCAAAAGATGGTAAGTTATGAGCATTCAGGGTTGAAGCATCCTTTTCAATATCTAAATGTACTGGGATAAAATCGCCATTTAACTTCTCTTCAATATCATAGTTATCAAAAACTAAATACTCCATATATTCACAAGCATCACACCCCTCACGTGAAATCATGACCATAATAGGTCTATTTTCACTTTTACTTTTTTCAAAAGCATCTGAAAAACTTACCCAATCCAATTCTGCATAGAGTAGTGAACTCATTAATGTAGTAATAAGTGTAATTTTTTTAAACATCTCTTCTCCTATTTTTTTAAATTATTTAAAAAGTCATCAGCATTAACATATCCAATAACTCTTTTTTGTTCTAACTCTTCGCCATTTTCACCAAAAAATATAAGCGCTGGTGGACCAAAAACATTAAACTTTTTACTCAATGCTCTCTCTTCATCACTGTTTGAGCTAATATCTGCTTTTATTAAAACATAATTGCTCAAAGCACTAACTACAGCTGCATCACTAAGAGTTGTAACATCTAACTCTTTACAAGATACACACCATGAAGCCCAAAAGTCTAACATTACTTTTTTACCACGATTTTGCTCTAATACTTTTTCTAACTCCTCAATAGAGTGAACTTTAATAAACTCTAATGAAGCACTTTTTTGCTCTACATGTAAAGAGGAGTTTGTAAACTTTTCAAATGGTTTCAATAGGTTTGTTGAACCACTTAAAGAGCCAATAAATAGAGATGTTGCATACAAAAATGCTATAAGACCAATAGAGCGTTTATTAACATTAGTTGCACTATCAAATGCTCCTAAGTGTACAGATACAAAAAGAAGTAAAGTTGCAATTAAAATCATAGTGACACTATCTGGAAC
>JAYEGD010000239.1:0-2196 GCA_034658915.1 Campylobacterota bacterium
TCTACTAGCCCTGTTCTGTTCATAATTCTTAACACTTTTTTTGGCCAACTTTTTCTATAATTAAAAGAGTTTGGAACTCCTCCAATTTTATGAATGAACTCTTCACTTGTTTTTTTAGTTAAAAGTGTTGCTTTGCCCTCTTTTTTAACTTTTTCATCTAGCCAAATTCGTGCATTTTGAAAAACTTTAAATTTGTAATCTTTACTTAACCAATTAGTTAAAAAATCATTTACACAAGCTAGTTCAGCTTTCTGCTTTTCACCTTTATGGTATTTCAAATAGGCTAGATTTTTATTAGTTCCAGCATATGGTGCTGGTCTATAATCTCTTTTATAGCTAGGTGGTCTCTGTTTCCAATCGAGGTTTTTTACTCCACACTTTTTTTGCATTACTGGGTCATAAAGTGTTATTTTCACTCTGTCTGTTTTACAATATGGTAAGTAAAGAGGTGGAAGCTGTTTGTCTCCTTTATTAGCTCCAAGACTCATAATATTTCCAGTGATTTGTGCAACATAACCACTTCCATAACCAGACTCCAACCCTGCAACTGCTAAAATAGCAGCTGGTGGTGCATTGTGTTTCATTGACAAGTCAACAACATTTTTCGAAATTAGCTCATAAAAATCTTTTACGTTTGAGTAATTTCTATACATATATTCGTCTGCATTAAGTGTATAAAAAAGCACCAATGCTACTAAAATCAATTTTTTCATACAAAATTTTAGCACAAATACTCATTTTTATAGCTAAATTGAGTAAATATTATTAAACTTTAATAGAACTTTAGATAAACTTTTGCAATTTTTATTATAAGGAACGTTCTTATGGGTGAATTGTTTACTTTTTTTGGTTTAATCAACCATAGCCACTCTTTTGTTTTTTTTACGCACTTAGCACTTACTGCTATTATTATTTTAGCTCTTGCTAAAGTAGCAACTGGAAACCTTCGTTTAGTTCCAACTGGAACACAAAACGTAATGGAAGTATATTTAAGTGGTGTACTTGCAATGGGTAGTGATGTTATGGGAAAAGAAGAGGCTCGTCGTTATTTACCACTAGTTGCGACTATTGGACTATTTGTAGGTGTTGCAAACTTAATGGGTGTTGTACCTGGTTTTGAAGCTGTTACTGCTTCTCTTAGCTTTACTTTAGCACTTGCAGTTACTGTATTTTTCTACTACAACTTTGAGGGTATTCGTAGAAATGGTGTTATTGCTTACTTTAAACACTTTTTAGGACCTGTTTGGTGGTTAGCATGGCTTATGTTTCCTATTGAAATAGTTTCTCATATTTCACGTATTATCTCTCTATCATTTCGTCTTTTTGGAAATGTAAAAGGTGATGATATGTTCTTAATGGTTATCTTAATGCTAGCTCCTTGGTTGCTACCAATGATTCCTTTTGCACTTTTAACTTTTATGGCTTTCTTACAAGCTTTTATTTTTATGATGCTTACTTATGTTTACTTAGGTGGTGCTGTGGCGGTTGCTGATCATTAATGAAAAAAAGCTCTAATAAAATTGTTAGCTTTTTAAAGGGTGCATCTTGGGCGTATATTACGCTCGGATCACTTGTAATTTTCTCTATCTTCTCTTTCTCTGGGCTTTTAAATGCTCTATTCTTATCTATAAGTTTTCTATTTTTTTCACTCTTTATACTCCTAATTTTAGACTTCTTAGAAAAACAAGAACAAAAATTTGAAGAGATTAAAAAACAGACAGAACTACTCAAAGAGATTCGTGATTTGCTCAAGTGAAAAGCTACCTAATAACAGACCCCTCACATTATGGCTCTACAATACAACAACTTACAAAAACACTCCTACATGTAATAAACAGTAAGCAAATTGACTATGCCTGTTTTAGAGACAAAACCTCTTTGAACTTTGAAGAGTTAGCTGCACAGTTTCTACATATTGTTAAAAATTCATCAATTAAAAAAAGCTTTTTAAATTCAGACTATAAGCTAGCACATAAGCTTGGATTTGATGGTGTTCATTTAACATCATCACAATTTGAGAAGATTGAAGATGCACTTCAACTAGGACTACATGTAGTAGTTAGCACTCACTCAATTAATGAAATAAAAAAACTATCTCAACATAATATTTTTGCATTTACGTTTAGCCCAATTTTTGCTACACCTAACAAAGGTAAACCAAAAGGTATTAGTGAACTTCAAAAAGCTATTACATGT
>JAYEGD010000240.1:0-9559 GCA_034658915.1 Campylobacterota bacterium
ATGAATATTCATACTGGATTTAGTAAAAGCTTGAAGTTGAAAATAGTAGATTTTTACTTAGTATATTATCATAAATAGTTATGATTTAGACCCCCGTTTTTTTCATTAAGTCCCAATTTTAGAAAAAATAGGTATTAAAGTTGTCTCAACATTAGCAGGCGATGGTAGAATAGAGAATATTCAAATGGCTCATAGAGCAAAATTAAATGTTATTGTTTGTGCAAAATCTTTAATTACTCTTTGTAGAAAAATGGAAGAGAGATACTCAATACCTTACATCTCTGTCTCTTTTTATGGAAAACGAGACACATCAAATGCAATAAGAAGTATTGTAAATGCCTTTGGAAATGAGGAGTTAAGTAAAAAAGCTGAAGAGATAATTGCTCAAGAAGAGGCAATATTAGAAGAGAAACTCATTCCATTTAGAAAAGTTTTAGATGGCAAAAAAGCAATTCTCAACACTGGTGGAAACAAGTCATGGTCAATAGCCTCAGCTCTTCAAGATATAGGCATAGATGTTGTAGCAACAAGTATAAGAAAAGCAACGCTTGAAGATGTAGAGATAGCCTCAAAATATGTAAAAATTTTAATGAAAGTACCTGCAAATGAGCAAGGAAAACTAATAGATGAACACAGTGTAGATATTTTACTAGCTGGTGGAAGAAGCCTCTACACTGCAATTAAAAAGAGAGTAGCCTTTGTTGATGTTAACCAAGAGAAGAAAGTAAGCTATGGAGCATACGGCGGATTGTGTGACCTAGCAAAAGATGTAGTAGCAGCTGTTAACAACCCTGTCTTTAAAGTTGTTGGTGCTGAAGCACCGTGGGGTGATTAACTGGTGTTACGCATTTTTCATAAAAAGCGTATAAAAGAGCATTTTATCTCTCGAAAACGTTGTTTTCGTAGCTTTAGGGGGTTGTAGGGACAAAATTGTCCCTGCCACTAAAACGGACTAGTTCGTTTTAGTGCGTAACATCAGTTAGTGACTAGAAACCACAACCTAACAATATTCCAACAATGTTTTTGTACAATTCTAAAAATATTTGTAGATGGAAAAGCATGATAAAAATAATTTTATATATATTATCGCCATTAATCCTCTTTAGTGGTTGTGGTAGTGATGATAACCACGGTGTAGGTGTCTTCAAGGATAGTCCTGTAGAGGGTCTTGCTTATCAGACTAACTCAATGGGTGGATATACTAACGCTAATGGTGAGTTTTTATATAATCAAGGTGAGATAGTTACTTTTAAAATAGGTAATCTGAGCATAGGAAGTTCAATAGCAAAACCAGTTGTTGAACCTGTTGATTTGGTAAGTGGCGCTGATTTTGATGATGTAAGAGTTATAAATATAGCAAGACTTCTTCAAAGTTTTGATGATGATGGAAAGATAAGTGACACTATAGTCTTAAGCGATGAAGCAAAATCACTAGATGTAACTGGACTTGATATAAACTTCTCTAATGAAGCGTTTATTGTAGATGTTCACTCAAGAGTAAAAAATGCAAGAAAACTAGTAAGTAAAGAGTACGCAAAAGCTCACCTAACTTCAACCATGACAGATATTGATGGCGATGGCATACCAAACATCATAGAACAACTCATAGGAAGTAATCCAAACAAAAAAAGTGTAGATAAAATAGACCCATATTTTAGCTACCAATGGCATATAAATAGCATAGGTCAAGTAGCTACTTTAACGGGTGTAAAGAGTATTTTAGGAAATGATCTTAATATTTTAGAGATTAATAAGAAGTATATGGGCTACAATGATGGAAACCCTATTGAAGTTATGGTTGTGGATGATGGAGTAGATATTTATCATGAAGATTTAATAGCAAATATAAATCTATTTAAATCAATAAACACCGAACCTAACTCCTTAAATTTAGCTTATGACCCATCTCCTAAAGATGGCGAATACCATGGAACTCAAGTAGCAGGAATTATTGCTGCACGTGCTTTTAATGGAGTTGGTGTAAGAGGTATTGCACCTTTTGCAAGACTATCTGGGAGTAACTTTCTAAGTTACCCAAGTATCTCTGCACTAGAGCTATCGCTTAAACAAGATACTGCAGTGAGTAACAATAGTTGGGGGTCATTTTTCCAGCCTGTCCCCTCAATAGTACCTTTTATTAAATATGGTGTAATGAATAATCGTGGTGGCTTAGGAACTATTTATGTTTTTGCAGCTGGTAATGAGAGACAGCTTGGTCATGATATGAATTTAGACCAAGATACTGCAACGCGTTTTGTAATAAATGTAGCGGCACTAAATAGTTTTGATATATACTCCTCTTACTCATCACCTGGCGCAGGTAACTTGATAAGTGGTTATGGAGGAGAGTATGGAGAAAAATATCCAGCAATAACAACAACTTATCCTACTGCAAAAGCAAAATCCTATTTTTCAACACACGGGTACAACAGTACAGGATTTCTATCAGTTGATGAGATGAAAAATAATCATATCAATACATTTGATAGCGACAAAAAGCTAAACTACACTACAAAAATGAATGGAACATCATCTGCTGCACCAACAGTCTCAGGATCTATTGCACTTCTTCTTGAAGCTTGTCCCATTTTAGGCTGGAGAGATGTAAAACAGCTATTGGCAACTACTGCTATTAAAGTAGATAGCGACAATAAGTCATGGGTAACAAATGCAGCTGGACTTCACTTTAGTAGAGATTATGGATTTGGAAAGATAGATACTTTAGAGATGATTGCAAGGTGTCAAGATGGGTATAGTAATCTACCTATGGAGAAAAGTATAGAGACTCTCACAACCGTTAATGAAGATGTACCATATGATGGGAATATACTAGAAAACACGTTAAATGTATATGAGAATATAAGTGTTGAGAGTATAAACTTGAAAATAGACTCCACATACGAATATGCAAGTAATTTAGAGATACGACTAACATCTCCAAATGGAACATCAATTGTAATGATGGCTCCAAACTCTGCTAATAGTATAGATAAGTGTGTAGGTAAATGTGAAGAATTTAGTGCTGAATATAATCCATTTTATATCTATGATATGAACCTTGTTACAGCAGGGTTTATGGGTGAAACTAGCCAAGGTACATGGAGAGTTGAAATAAGTAGTACAGATAGACAAAGTAGCAATAACAGAGCTGTTAACTCTATTGGTTTAAAAATTTATGGACACTAAGGATTTCAGATGAAAAAATTTTTTATTTTTATAACAGTAGCTTTAAGTTTAAATAGTTGCGCCAAAGAGTACGAAACAATAAAGTATCTACAAAATGGAAAAGAGCGTACTATAAGAGTTGAAAAGGTTGAAAAAGTTGAAACACCAACTCAAGAGGTGTCAAAATCAATCAAAGAGGAGAGTGCTTTACATGTAGTTGGTTTAGTCGCTACACCAGTGCAAAATATGGAAATTAGCACTCAAGATAAGAGCATTAATTATACTAAAATATTAATTGAGTTTAAAAATGAGCCAGATATAGATAGAGTTGAGAGTGAATATAAGATTAAATACATTAGAACTTTAGTTAATGGCTATATGCTATTTGAAAATCGCTCTGGAAAAAGCGATGGTGAATTAATAGCATATATAATTTCGCATGAAGACGATGTTAAAACAGTTAGACCAGATAGAATGCCACCTCTTAAGAAGTTTTAATTACTGATGTTACGCACTAAAACGAACGAGTCCGTTTTAGCGGCAGGGACACAAGTGTCCCTACAACCCCCTAAAGCTACGAAAACCTATGTTTTCGAGAATTATAAATTTTTTTATAAACTTTATAAAAAAAGTGCGTAACATTAGTTAATCATTTAACATTGTAATTTAGATGATAATTTTTTTGAGGCTCATTAATTGAAGAGTCTCTCTCTCGTATTATAGTTTGTACATTTGGTTGTTTTGGCTTATCATAGATATTATCATCTTTTGTTGTTGTAGCATATGTTTCAAAATTACTCTTTTCTTTATACTCAGGGGCTTTTTGTAAAAAGTTACTATTCTTGAAACTTCTGTCATCTTCAATGCTATATCTTTTTTTAGTGCTAGACTCTTTTGCCAATGAATTGTATATTGAATTGCTTGATGCAAAAACAGTACTGCTGATAACTACAGCTGCTAAAATTACTACTCTCATACTTACTCCTTATGGATATTTTTTACCTTGCAGTTTGTATTCAAACTCTTTAAGTCTTTTATGAATACTTCTTAGTTCTGTAACAGTTGTCCAGTTATCTGTAATAATAGAAAATGATTGTTGAACTTTTCCAAATGCATTACCAGTTTGTGTTAGAGCGCCAAGCATTACAGTTCCTGAAAAGAGTGATGGAGCCATAAGTAAATATGGTACTAATATCATTACTTGATTGTACAAGTTTAGCCATAAATCAAAATAGGTATAGTGCAAGAATAGCTTTTTGTAGTTTACTTTTAGACCGGTAAATAGTTCAAAAATAGTCTCTGGATCAGCATATTTATCACGATCATCTTCAGCATATACTAGCTCTTTTCTAAAACTAGCTTCTACTTTTTGGTTGTTATACTCTAGTCCTGGTAGTTTTATGCCTACAAACCAAGAGATGGTTATACCACCTATACTAACTGCAATAGCTACATAGACTAACGACCCATCTATATCTCTTAAATATGGTAAAACAATATCTGCAGAGAGAGCGTACAAAATAGGTATAAAAGCGATAAGTGTTAGTATAGCTCTAGCAATTTGTAATCCTAATGACTCAACAATTCTAGCAAACCTAAAAGTATCTTCTTGAATACGTTGTGAAGCACCCTCAACATCATATTTTGAACTTTTAAAGATTGGCATATATGTAAAAGTAATAGCTTCACGCCACCAAAAGGCATAATGCTTTGCAAGATATGACGCAATTGAAATAGCAAATATCATCTGAAAAGCTATGAATGAAAACTCAATAATCATGTTCCAGAACTCATCAACACTATGTTCTGTCGCTTTTTGAAGAATGTTATAAAATGCTCCATACCACTCATTAAACTCTACACTTAAAGAAACCTCATAAACAAGCAACGATAGCAATAAAATTAATCCACCATACGCTTTTATAAAATGTTTTTTCTCTCTAAAAAATGAGTAATACATATTTCATAACCTTTTTTTCTATAAGTGCCTGACCATAATAGATGACATATTCAACAACATTTAAAAGGTTTAGATTCAAGGCGAACTTTGCTTGGCGATGCTAGCATCGTTAAGTGAAGTTCAACGCAGAAGATGAATCTTTTAAATGTTGCCCGTAGGGTGAAAAGATAAGCTACAATCTGCTTCGTTAAAACCTCTTGAAGCACAATAAGTGCAACTGCGAGGTTTTGCCTCACAGCTTATAACTTCTCTTTTCATTGAATATGTCATCTATTATGGTCAGGCACTTAACAAAATAGTACAATAAAATTGTTAGAAGAATGTTAGGAAATGTTGTGATATAATTTTTTTGGAGTAATAGCATGATTGAATTAAATATTTTAATAGTAGAAGATGAATTAATTAATGCAAGATTTTTAAAAAAGGTACTCAATAGACTTAAGTATGAGACGGTATCTATAGTTGATAACTATTTAGATGCAAAAGAGTTTGTTACCTCTAATAAGGTAGATCTTATCTTTATGGATATAAATATAAATGGTCCTGTAGATGGAATAGATAGTGCAAAAAAACTTAATGAAATATACCCTATAGCAGTTATTTTTGTTACTGCTTACGGTGATTCAACTACTATACAAGAAGCAAGTAGTACTAATATTTATGGCTATCTAATTAAACCATTTGAGAAGCAAGATATAGAAGCAGTTCTAAATGTAGCAATAGCAAGACTGCCTAAAGATGAAGAGGAGTGTAGCAAAACAGACCATGTAAACTTAGGAGACAACTCCTATTTTAATCTTGAGAACTCTACTTTACATGTAAACTCTTCCACTGAACACCTAACACAAAAAGAGAGCCAATTTCTCCATATATTGGTTATAAATATAAATCAGATTACCTCATTTGAAACTATAAAAAGTTATGTCTGGGATAGTAGAGATGTCTCCGACTCAACAATAAGAGAGATAGTAGTAAGAGTACGAAAAAAAGCACCGCAACTAAATATTGAGAGTTTTTCTGGTTTAGGCTACTCTTTAAAAAGGGGATGATGTGTTACGCTTTTCATTACTATTAATTATCTATGTTGAGCTTCTTTTTGGTGTAGTTGTATTAAATGACTCCTTAAAAGTAGTTGATAAATTTTCTATTAGCTACCTAGAAGACCCTACAAAAGAGTTGACTATTAATGAGGTCTCTAAAATGCCTTTTAAAAATAGATTGGAAAACAGCTTTGCATTGGGTTATAAAGAAGATAACCTTTGGTTTAAAATAGAGCTTGAAAATCACTCACAATATCATGAATTTATACTATATTTCAATGAAGTTTTTTTTGAAGAGATGAAGTTTTATGACTTCATAGATAAAAGATGGAAAGAGGAGTCAGCTGGTCTGTTTACACCATTAAATGAGAGAAAAATATACGATATTCATCCAGCTTATGAGTTCACTATTAAAGATGCTCAGAAGAGAACAATTTACATACAGACCTATAATAAAATGGGAAACTTTGGTAGATTTGAGATATTTGAAAAAAATTACTTCTACATGTATGAAAAAAATTCAAGCACCATACTCTATATGTTATATTTTGGTGGTTTAATCATACTTATAATACTGAATCTATTTCTATTTTTTACTTTAAAAGGAGATATATACATATACTACGTTGGTTATACATCGTTTTTCTTTCTTTTTATATTGTTGTTTAGTGGTATAAGTTTTTATCTTGGATTGGCACCGTGGCACTACGAACTTCATTTTTCACCATCAATGTTTATTCTATTTTTAATACTATTTTCAAGAGAGTATTTGAATATTAAAGAGTATAGTATTAAACTGTATCATACTTTTAATATTTTCGCTGCATTGAGTGCGGCTCTTGTCATATTAAACTTTATAGATATAGAGCCTTGGTATCGTGTAATGACTGAGAGTGCAACAGTTGTCTTTATGTTACTATCTTTTACATCTATTTATGTTTGGAGAAGAGGATATGCTGATGCCAAATACTACATGTTAGCTCTTAGTGCATATATGATAACTATTGCAATGCTTAGCTCTTTAGCTAATGGCTACATTGAATACAATAACGTTACACGTTACTCATTTTTATTTGGTTCATATTTTGAGATAATATTTTTCTCTCTTATGCTTGCAAATAGATTCAACAAAATGCAACAAGAACAACTTATTTTTAAAGATAGACTTATTAATATTAAAGAGGAGAATGAAATTGCTTTAGAAAAAAAAGTGACTCAAAGAACAGATGAAATTACAATGATAAACATACAGTTAAAAGATCTTTTAAAAGATAAAGAGTTACTTTTAAAAGAGCTATATCATAGAGTAAAAAATAATTTTCAGATGCTTCTAGGGTTACTGTGGTTTGAAGCTGATAAAGATGAAAACAGTAAATATAGCAGCTCTTTGAGTGAAATAAGCAGTAAAATAAAATCTATGTCATTAATACATGAACTCTTATATGAATCCTCAATGCTATCCAAACTAGATACAAAAGAGTTTATTGTTAATATTTTAACAAGAATAAGTGCAATATATGTGGGTAAGAATATATCTATAAAAGAGAGTATTGAGTCTTGTAAACTCAACATTGATGATGCCATGAACCTTAGCACCATTATAAATGAAGTTATTAGCAACTCTATAAAACATCACACTCACAACTACCCATGTGAAATAGAGATTAAACTCACATTAGTAAAAAATATTGTAGAGGTTTATGTATCAGATAATGGTAGAGGTTTTAATAGTAGTAAACTCGAAAATGATGAGGGTTTTGGATTAGAAATCATCAAACAGTTTGCAAAAAAACTAGAAAAATCTCAGATAAATTTTGAGTCCAACAATGGTACAAAATTTACACTTATTTTTCAAAGAGGTACTTTTGATTAGAAAAGTTTGATTTCAGTATTGAAAGGATTGGTTACCTTTGGCAAAATCGTTACAAGTCAAGATATATTACTTCCGAGCTTTATCTATATACGCTCATACTATTTTCAACTCAAAACGCAACATTTATCTTCCCAAGATTGATGTTTATACCTCTAGTAAAAGAGGCGTAAACCTCTTTTAAATTAAGCTATTGCTGCTTTAGCTTGAGCTACAACTGCGCTGAATGCTGCTGCATCATTCATGGCCATATCAGCTAAAATTTTACGGTCTAATTCGATACCTGATTTATGAATACCATTCATAAAGCTTGAGTAGTTAATATCATTTAAGCGACAAGCTGCATTGATACGGATAATCCATAATTTACGGAACTCTCTTTTCTTTTGCTTTCTGTCACGAAATGCATACTGCATACTACGCTCTAATTGCTCCTTAGCTTTACGGAAGTGTTTTCTTCTTCCACTGTAGAAACCTTTAGCTGCTTTTAATACTTTTTTATGACGACGACGTCTTACAACGCCTGTTTTTACTCTTGGCATATCTTTCCTTTTCTTTACCGTGGCACTTCATAGTTTTGTGCTTAGGTGCCGTATGTTTACGGACTTGCCCAGTTTAACTGGAGAATATTCATTAAAAAAGCGTTACGCTTAGTTAATCATTGCTTTGATGTTTTTAGCGTCAACGCTAGCAACAACTTTTGGCTCGTTTTGTTTACGACGTGTTGCTGCATCTTGTTTAGTTAAGATGTGACTTCTAAAAGCCGTACCACGTTTAACAGAACCATTTTTTTTCACTTTAAAACGCTTTACAGCGCCTTTAACTGATTTCATTTTAGGCATCGAATTTCCTTTCATAAAAATTAAAGAATTTGCATTATACTGAAAAAATATTTAAAAAATGCTGTATTTAAGTGTACTTATTACTTAAAACTAGCTAAGTCCCACGAAATATAAAATAAACCTTTTTTTAGATTTTAAGCAATTTGTGTTCCAGTTGGTTTTGCGGAGTTTACAGTATAGTACAATAAGTGCTTCGTGAGACTTTTTTAAAAATAAGAATTTATAGATATAATCTCGTCTATGAAATATTACAGCTACTCAGATTTAGAGACAGACACAAAGATTTTGGTAAGTGAGTTAAAAGAGCATCAATTTGAGACAATTGTTGCACTTGCTCGTGGTGGTATGATACTAGGACAGTTGATTGCTTATGCACTCGATATTAGAGATATTCAAACTCTAAAAATTGAGTCTTATGATGATGAAAAAAAGAGAGACTACGTAACAATAACTAATACATGTAACATAAAAGATGGTGCAAAAGTGCTTATTGTTGATGACATTGTAGATAGCGGGGATACTCTTAAAAAAGTGATAGAACATCTTAATGAGAAGTATCTACATGTAGAGCTTATGTCGGCTTCTATCTTCTACAAAAAGAGTGCTTTAGTAGAGCCAGACTTTAAAGTAAAAGAGGCAAAAGAGTGGATAGACTTTTTTTGGGAGAGTGATTATTTGTAAA
>JAYEGD010000241.1:0-9557 GCA_034658915.1 Campylobacterota bacterium
GCAAATTTTGCTGTTATTGAGTTGTATGCAAAAATCGCTCCTTGAATCTCTTCTATATCTCTATTTTTGCTCATCTTTAAAAGATTTTTTTCACTATTTAAAAAACTATCATACCTTAGCTCTACTGTTTTTATAATATCTTTAAGCTCTATTTTGTCTTTAATGCTTGGAGAGACCTTTAGTTCATCTATTATTAATTTGACATTGCTCAATTTGGAGTGAACATGAATGTTTTTGTTGCTTAAAATCAATGACTCTAACATACTTGATCTATGCGATTGTATCTCATATTTTAGTGAACTTGACAAATTAACAAGGTGTAGCTGGGACTCAAACTTAGTTGTAGTGTTAGAGGCATCTTTTTGTGCAACACTCTGGATAAAAAGTGATGATATAAAAAATATCAGTGCAATAACAATGAAAATTATTAGACGTGTCTGCATTCTATTTTGACTCTTTTTGAAAAGCTGCGTCTAAAAATGTTTTAGCTTCAATAATTTTGTCACTATCGAGCATATAGAACCTGTTCATCATTTTTGTAATGTGTGTAACTTCATTAACAGTTATTCCATATGGGTCTTTTTTTGAAACTTTTAGTGAGCCATCTTCATTAATATAAATCATATCTAAATCATAACGTCTATGTTGCATAAAGTACAGAAGTGTGAATTTTCCTGTATGCTCTTTTTCAATGCTTACAATTAGCTGTCTCTCTTTGTTGATGCGTTTTAGTGTTGATGTGTCTGCTAATTTTTCAAACTCACTAAGTTCAATGCAACCTAAATAGATTTTTGTATAGAGTTCATGGTAACGGATAAAGGTCTCTTCATTGAAAAAGCTTCTGTTTATGACCTCATTTTTATCTTTTCTTAGAACTTTTAAAATCCATCCTAGAGTATTATAGTACTTAAATGGGTGTACATGTACACTACTTAACTCAATAAACTTTTCACCACTAATTTTTTCAAATGGTTTACGTTTTGGCTTTTTTGGATTAGTTAGTAGCTCTAAAAACTTTGCTGCACTGTAGAGTTTTGTAATCCAAACGTTACAGTAATCAGGAAGAAGTCTCACTCCAGCTACTCCCTCGTTTAAAATAATGAGCGCTTTAATCTCGTTGTTTGGAAACAAAACTTCCAAAAGAGCTTTTTTCTTTCTTAAGCGTTTTCTTAAAGAGCTAACTGAAGAGGTAAGGGTGATTTCAACAAAATAGAGTGTGTTGCCACAGTAGTACATAGCATCAAACTCGCCAATCTCATTTTTATTCGTTCGATAGACTATTTGACCAGCTCTATTAATAGAGAGCATATTTGCTTCAGCACTTGTTTTGTCTTTATGAGGACCCTTTAAAATAAAAGAGGTAATTGATGGCTCATGCGCCGCATAACGAATAAGCTTTTCATAGATGTAGTTTTCAAAAACTTCACCCTCGTAAGAGCGAAAAACACTCACATATTGAGGTGACTCTTTGTCAATATCACTTTTTTGTAGCGATAATAGGTGTGCAACTTTGTACTTGTAGTACAACAAATTGTCGCCAATATTCTCTTCTAAGTTTAAAATATCTTTTGGAATTTCTAAGATAACACGCTCCTTGATGTAGCCACAAGGTCACTATGGTGCGTAAAGAGCTCTTTTTTGTACATCTCTACGCCAACTCGACCTATCATGGCTGCATTATCTGAGCAAAATTTTAGTTCGCTCAAAAGAAGTGTAGCATTATAAGGTTTTAAAATTTCTTTTATTTGTTTTCTTAAATATTTATTTGCACTAGCTCCACCTACAATTGCAAATGTTTTTGGAGGATGAAGTTTGAAGTATTTTTTTAGTTTTTGTGTTAAATGTGCTACTGCAACTCTTTGAAATGAAGCTGCAATATCTACATAGTCATCGCTTAACGCATCTTCAAGAGCAACTCTTACAGCATTTTTCACACCAGAGTAACTAAAAGCAATTTTAGGAGATTGTGACATAGGAACTGTAAAGTTGTACCTATTTTCATCACCATCTAATGCCATTTTCTCAACAATAGGACCACCAGGGTAACCCATACCCATCATTTTTGAGACTTTATCAAAACTCTCTCCAAAGCTATCATCCATAGTTGATGCAACTACTCTCATATCATTCAGACCATTCGCCTCTATTACTTGTGTATGTCCACCAGAAACTAGTAAAACAGTAAGAGGAAATGTACTCTCTTTCTCTATAAAAAGTGAGTAGATGTGACCTTTTAGATGGTTCACACTAATTAAAGGAATATGAAGTGAAATACTCAAAGCCTTAGCCATAGTAATTCCCTCGCTCAAAGTAATTGCAAGTCCAGGAGTTGTAGTAATTGCAATTGCACGAAGCTTACTAAAGTACTCTTTGCACTCAGCCAATATTTTTGGAAGAGCCTCAGCGTGAAGCCTAGAGGCTAACTCCGGAACAACTCCACCATAAACACTATGCTCTAACTCTTGAGATATTTTTTTGTGATAAATCAGCTTTAAACTCTTACTACATGTAATAGCTATTGAGCTATCATCACAACTACTCTCTATGCTTAAAATCATTTTAAATACTTCTCTAATATATTTTCTTTTTCTTTTGGTATATTGGCTATCTCTTGCTCTTTTATTTTTATCTCTTTTTCTATAGCCTCAATTTGTGAAACTATCTTTTTTTGTTCTTCAATTGGAGGAAGTGGTATTTTAAACTCTTCTAATTGTGATTTTGTAATTGCTTCTCTCGAAGTTCCACCATCACCAATTTCTAACAATTTACTTTTATATTGAGAATTTATTAAAATCATTTGTATATATTTGGATAGAGCCTTTTTATTTGTACGAATTATAGAGACATGCTGATTGACTCTAGCAGGTAAATATTTTTCATCAACTATACAACATCTTGCTATAGATGCTCCAGTTATGTTAAACAATATATCATTTTTTTCAACTGTAACATTCTTTAATTTGACTGCTTGCTCTTCATCTATAAAAGCCAATCCCTTTTTAATAAAACTATTATCATACACATTTTGACTTCTAATTAAACTAATCCCACTCTTTTGATAAGCACTTTCTCCACCCTTAGGAGTTGCTCCACTTCCTATTTTTGTAGTAATATCTTGTAACTTAGTTTGTTTATCCGAGATATTACTTGTGATATTTGCAATATCTTTTTTTAATTCATTAATTTTTATTAGTGAATTTTCTTCTATCTTTTTTAAACTTTCAATCTCTTTTACAATTTTTTCTTGAATCTCTTTTGGAGGTAATGGGATTCTATAATCTGACAGTTGTGGAACTGTCAGTTGTGGTACTCCAGCACCATTTCCATTCAAATTTAGTTTATTAAAAATTATCTCCATATACTCAAGATTTATTTTATCATTTTTAGGAATAACAACAAGTAATCGCACTATCGGATAAAATGGTTCTGTTCTAATTACGCAATAACCTATCGTCCCTCTAGCAGAAATAGTTACACATTTCTCTTTTACTTTTGCTTCATCTGTAAATCCGTATAGACCCTTTTCTTTAACTGCATTAGCAAAAATTGGTACATTATATTTTTCTGTTTTTGCTTCTAAAATATTTGTAGGTTTATCCCCACCTGCTAATATTTTTTCAGCAATAGTTTTAATTTTTACTAAATCCCATTTACTTTCAATCTCAACTTTTTTTTTAACTATCAAAGATATTGACTTCTCAAAATCAACTCTATCAAATGTCATCATATCTACTAAATCAACATAGGATATATTATCTTTTAAAGTATCATCTATATCTTGTAGTTTACCATTAAAAGCACTGTAAATGTAACTATTTGCTTTAAGACTATTTTCATAAGAGAATTCATCATAAAGTGTAGTGCATTCATCTATTGTTTTGCCTCTTTGTATTGCATGTATGCCCTCACTACCTCGCCTATTGCTAAACTCATAACCTAAAAATCTTTTCTCTTCTTTTTTCTCACCAGTTTTTATTAAAGTTACTTTTTGAGAATATGCCATTACGAAATAAAATAGTTTCTCTTTTTCAAGTTCTACTATTTTTTCTAAATTTCCTATCTTTTTATCGTACTCTTGATATATCTCATGAGATTTTAATTTATCACTAGGAGTACCATTTAGTAGTGAAAAATAATCTTCTATGCTTATCTCTTCCCATGTATGATTGACATATTTTGAAAGCGGCTTTTCAATACCATTTATAGTAATATCTTTTTTTGTATCAAATAGCTTGTTAATAGAAGTTTTAATGTTTACATGTAGCATGTTGTTTTTTCTTCTTAAAAACAGAACTACCGTATTTGTTCCAGTTGCCATAAAAGTGTTTGAACCTAACTCTGTAATACTTATAATGTCAAAATATTTAAAAATTATTTCTCTTGTTTTTGTGTAGATTCCACCATTACTTAAAATACTACTAGGTAGAATTATTCCAGCTATTCCACCATCTTTTAAAAGCTGCTTTGTTCTTTCTATGAAAAGTGCCTCTATTTCACTACTTTGGTCTGTTAGTTTTTCATAAAGTTCAAAGTCATCTTTATTGAATTTCTTACTAATATTTTTAAATGCACTTACGGAGTAAGGAGGGTTTGAAATAACCATATCGAATTGTTTATTGTCTTGAGGGTAATCAGCATCTCTTTTAGTTAATTTACCTTTGTACTCTTTTGTCTCAGTAAAATTTGCAAGTCCATCACCATGAATTACTTTTGCTAAACCATCCCCATGTAAATAACAACCTACTTTTGCAGTTTTTACAAGTCTATAATCTTTCTCTATTCCATAAACATAATCATAAGCCCAATCAAAGTGATCTACTTTCCAACTACTTAATTTTCTTGAAGTATCTGAAATATAGTCATTTTTATGCGCTAAATTTATATACTTTTGTATCTCATCCATAGCTTCGGTAATAAAATGACCACTTCCAACTGCATAATCTATTACATTTGGTAGAAGCTCACCTTTTACACCTTGTGATAGTTTTTTATTAATAATCTTATCAAAAGGAATACTTCTTATGATGAATTTTGCAATAGGAACAGGTGTAAAAAACTGCCCAACCTCTTGCTTAAGACCAGTTGTTAAAAGTAGTTCAAAAAAATCACTTAAAAATTGCTGTTTTTTTGTGTATCTTATCTGATAATTTTGAAGCAATTCAACAACCTCCTTAACAACAATAGCATTCTCTTCAAAAGTATCTTGATCAAATACATCTTTTATTGCAAACTCATTGTTTTTTTGAAGTCGTATTTTTGTAAACTCCTCTAAAAGTTCTTCTTTGAGGCTATTGTCTAAAGTTCCAAATTTCTCTTCAAATTTAGCATCACTTAGGTCTGATACCTCTTTGTCTAAAAACTCTTTCATCCCTTTTTGGTAAAGGTCTGTTAATCTTTTTTGAAAAGATATATCAGTATCCACACCATCTATCCATTGGAAGCCTAGTTCGCTATTTGGTTTTGTGTCTTTTTCATCCATAATTTTACAAAGAAAAAGTGTAAATATTTTACTAAAAGCATTTGGCTTATCTGAGACTACATTATGTCTAAGTATCTCCATAAAACGGTTAAATATTTTACTGCTATCTTCACTTGTTATCTCTATTAATTCTTTTGGAGTTAAAGCTTTACTTTTGTAGTTATATGGTGTTGTCCAACTATCAAAAACACCATTATTTTTTGGTATTTTGTTCCATCTATCATAAAAATCTTTTACATTACTTGTTGCTTTGTACTCTTTTTCTATTTTTACTATTTGATTTATATATTGAATTTCATTGTTAATAAATTGTGAAGCATATAAAACTAGAACTTCAGCATCTTTATCTTGTTGAAAATATGTAAAAAGTTGTCCACCATCTTTGTGAAGTTTTTTAAATGCAGTGTCAAACTCTTTACCCCAAGTTTTACACTCAATCATCATATATGCAGAGTTATCATCTTTTACAACCAATACATCAAGTCTTCCACTTGTTCCATGCCCACTAGGATAAACTTTCTCTAATATTATGTTTTTTGGTGCATAACCTTGAGTAAGAAGTCTATCTACACACTCTAATACAACTAGGTCTTCAGGTTTTGTTATTTTTTGAATTGAGTTATTAGAGTCATTAAAGAAGATGCTATTTCCATAATCTATACTATTTTTGTCTAAATCAATCTCAATAATATAGTTAGAATATTTTTTTTCATAAGTATTTTTACTATTCTCTTTTGGAGTAAATTGCAATTGGGTAATCAAGTCATTTTGATATGAGTTTGTTAACATTCGAACTCTCTTTATTTTTTAATTATATTAATCTAGCTAATATTTTATAAGCCTAAAATATGACATTTTGTCATATTATTATTGAAATCTATTGAATTTTACCATAAATTTCTTTTTCTAAAATATGTAAATGCTCTACAGTTGTACTACATGTAGAGGTGTTTGATTTGTACTTTTTGTACTCTTTTGTTGAGAGTGAATAGCTGCCATATCTGCTTAAAATTGTCTCAATTTCACTCTGGCTCATAAAGCCCTCATTGTTGTAACTTAAAAATATATACTTGAAATTAGCACTCTCAATCAGACTATTTAGTGCATTTTTTACACTACTGTTTTTAGAATAGTCTGAGTGAAAGTACTCTCTTTTTCCTGTTTTTTGTTTTGGTTCAAAATTGTCATAGAGTGCGATTGTATTTAAAATATGATAAGCCGCACCATATTGTCTTTGATTGTATGGTGGATCAAGGTATAAAATGTCTCCACTAATGTTTTTAATTAATTTGTTGCTATCTTCATTAAATACCTCATGACTCTTAGAGTCTGGTTCAAAGAGAAATGGTTTTAAAATAAGTGGTTTTTTAGCCATATATTTTAAATCTTTTAAAAACGCATCATATTGCGACGCTGTGTTTGCTACTTTGTCTGCGCTCTCAATAAGCGAAGCGATTAAAAAGTAGTAAAGATTTTCATCTATTTTGTTTGAATTTTTGAGCCTCTCAATTTCGACTCTAATTGTATCTATTTTTTTGCAATTCTCATCACTAAAATATTGCCTACCTCCACCACTCATTGAGTAGTGTTTGTAGAAAAACCCATCTTCAATAGTGCTTAACGAGTTTAAATGTTCAAAAACACTCTTATGCTCTAGCTCAATATCATTCGATAAGTAGCTTCTATTTATGACATAACTGTAAAACTCAACATCATTGCTAATAACTTTTTTAACACAACTTTTAAACTCATTAGAGACTACACCACTTCCAGCAAACAAATCGCAAAAAATCATCTTACTCATGTTTGAGCCAACAACTTTTGAAATCTCCTCTTTTAAAAACGGTAATAGTTTAAGTTTTGAACCTATGTAGTTCAACTATTTTAAAACCTCTTGCACTATCCAGTTCCATTTTCCATAGCCACTAACAGCGTTTATGTGTCCAGCTTTTTCTAAGACAATATGCTCTACATGTAGAGCCTCAGCTAACTCCTCTGCCTCACCCATATTTAAGTAAGTATCATTAGTTGATGTTACTAAAATTGTCTCTTTTGAGTAGAGGTTAGATGGCGGTTTAATTGGAAAAAAAGTTTTTACATCTTTGTAGTCACTTAAATCTCGTGGAGGTGCAACGAGAATAAGCTTGTCGAGAGTTGTAACTAAATCTCTATTACAAAGATGAAACCATAAAATATTGCCCAAAGAGTGAGTAACAACAATGTTTGGTTTAAAAGTCTCAAACGTATTTGCCGCTTCTTTTAGCCAAACATCAAGATTTGGAAAGTAGTTGTTGCTAAGTTGTGGAAAGCAGACAGCTATGCCTTTTTTATGCAACACTTTTTCAAGATAGTTTTGCCAATGAGGAGCGGGCGAGCCTTCCCAGCCATATAAAATAAGTACTCTGCTATTTTCTGTTTTCATCTATTTAGCTCAAACTCGCAATTATTTTTTTAATTCTAAGTTTGTCTGCGTACATATTTTTGTCTGCTATCTCTAGTGAATCTGTTAGTAAATCACCACTTTTAAAGTGTACTAAACCAAATGAGAAGCTAACTTTAAATGATGCCTCTTTTATTTTTAACTTTTTATGCAGAATATCTTTTCTTATAGTGTTTAGTTTCTGAATTGCTTCTTCAATATTTTGTGACTCATCAAATAGTACAATAAACTCATCACCACCATATCTTACAACATCTTTAGTGATTCTTTGTAGATTTTTTGCAATAAACATTAACACTTTATCGCCTACAATGTGACCATAGTTGTCGTTTATTGATTTGAAGTAGTTTAAATCAATAATTGCTAAAAGACCATTTTTATTAAAACACTGAGTCTCACCGCTAATAAATGTGTCATTTAACCACCTTCTATTGTAAAGATGTGTTAACTCATCTTTATGTACTGACTCTCTTAGTCTATCTATCTCGTCTCTTAAAATTTTTGTCTCTTGCAAAACTTTTTCAAGAAGCTGGCTATCTTCTTTTTCTATTGCACTAATTGCTTTGCTTGTATTTTCACTTAGTTGTATTACACTGCTAGATGTCTTTTCTTGCATATCAGTAAAGTGTAAAATTTTATCTCTTAATAGATTGTCTGTAATTGTTGGCTCATCTTCTATCTCTGTGTCGTGTTCATGTGCATACTTGTAAAACTGTGTAGTGTATATTGTTGGTGTTACAACACTTAAATTTATAACGGACTCTTTTGTCTCATTTGAAATTACTTGTAAAATCTCTTCATTTGCTTTCATCTGTATCCTTTAGTGATATTGCTGGCTCATCTATGTAAAAGCCCTGCGAATAATCAATTCCTAACTCTTTAATTTTTGTCATAACTGTACTTGAGTGAACAAACTCTGCTACAGTTTTAATTCCTAGTTTTTTTGCAAAATCCACAATGGTCTCTACAACTAAAGAGGCACTCTTATCTGTGTCAATATCTTTTATTAAAGAGCCATCAATTTTAATGTAATCTACACTCATTTTGGTTAAATATGAGAAGTTTGAGTAACCACTTCCAAAGTCATCTATTGCTATTTTTGCGCCATAGCGTTTTACTTCATTAATAAAACGTGCAACTTTTTGAAAGTCTTGAATTGCTTCTGACTCTAAAAGCTCAAAAGTAACTCGTTTTGATGAGTTAGAAGCTTTTAATTTTTGCATAATAAACTCAAAGATTTCACTGCTCATAATATCTTCAATAGAGAGGTTAATGTTAAACTCTAGTTTATTGTCTTTAAATGTTTCAAATGTTTTGTCAATAACAAGTTTTGTGACTAAGTTATAGACCTTAATCTGTTTTGCTATTGGGATGAATAAAAATGGTGAAATCACACTACCATTTTCATCAATTAGTCTAGCTAGTGCTTCATATTTAACAATTTTTGAGCTACTATTTTCAACAATTGGTTGAAAATATGGAACTATTTGTAAATTTTCAACCGCGTAACGTACCATATTTGATAGCTGTAAGTTATTGGCATACTCATTTTCAAACTGCATTCTATCTTCATAAATCCAAAACTCTAAGCCTCTTTGTTTTGCATATTTAAGTGCCATGGCAACTTTTGAAAATATT
>JAYEGD010000242.1:0-2160 GCA_034658915.1 Campylobacterota bacterium
GTAGGGACATCTGTCCCTGCCACTAAAACGGACGTGTTCGTTTTAGTGCGTAACATCAGTAATTAAGGAATAATATTTGATTAATAAAAAAAGTATTAAAAGTATCACATTAAAGAAGTTAATTACTCTATTTGTAGTGGTTGCTATTTTACTGATTTTACTTATTGCTTACAATTTTCAACAGTTAACACTTGCAGCTATGAGAGACAAAGGTATGACTATTGCAAATTTTGCAGAAGCCAGTTTAACATCACATATGTCTGATAGCAATAGTGGTCAAAAACAGAAATATTTAAGCGATATAAGAGGGTTTCATGGGTTGAGTAATTTAAAAGTTATTCGCTCTCCTCTTGTAAATAAACAGTTCTCTTTGCCATCTCAAGGTAGTGCTTTTAGTGATGAGTTGATAGCAGATGTATTTCAAAAGAAAAAACCATATTTTATCATTTCAGACCTGCACTCAAAAGAGCTTTCAATGCGTGTACTCGTTCCATATTTAGCACAAAAAAGAGAACAGATAGACTGTATGAGTTGTCACAATGTTCCACAAAATAGTGTTTTAGGTGTTATTGATTTTGAGATTGATATGTCAAGCTACCGTTCAACTTCATTGGAGTATTTGTATGTAATTGTACTTGTTTTAGTCTTAATATTAATCTCAATTTCATATCTCTTTTTTCACATTATAGATAAACATGTGAAATACCCATTGGAGATTTTGATTAAAAATACAAAAAATTCATACTTAACGCATAAACCAATGCAAGCAGAAGATTTTGAGTCAGTGGAGCTAGAAGAGGTTGCTCAAAAAATTAATGAGTTTAATCAAGATGTAATAGACAAGCATGAAGAGCTAGAGGTAAAAAATAGTGAATTAATAGCACTAAACACAGAGATAGAATCTACACAAAAAGAGATAATCTATACACTAGGTTTTATTGGTGAAGCTCGCTCAAAAGAGACAGCAAACCATGTGTTAAGAGTTGGTGAGTACTCATACTTGTTAGCAAAAAAATATGGTTTAAGCCAAGAGGAGTGCGAGCTAATACAGTCAGCCGCACCTATGCATGATATTGGTAAAGTTGGTATTCCTGATAGCATTTTAAATAAACCAGGAAAACTAACAGATGATGAGTTTAAAATTATGTCAACTCACTCAGAAATTGGTCATGACATCTTTAAAGGCTCTCAAAGAAAACTACTTAAAGCTGCTTCAATAATCTCTTATGAGCATCATGAAAAGTTCAATGGAAGAGGTTATCCACAAGGTCTAAAGGGCGAAGATATTCACATTTATGGACGAATTGTGGCACTTGCAGATGTGTTTGATGCATTAGGAACACAAAGGGTGTATAAAGATGCATGGAGTGTAGAAAATATTTTAGAGCTACTTAAAAAAGAGAGAGGCGAACATTTTGACCCAAAACTAGTAGATATATTTTTTGAAAATATGGATGAAATAGTATCTATAAAAGAGAGATATGCTTAATAATATCTTGAGGTAAAAGAGCATAACTGTTTTTCTTTATGTTATTTGAAGCAATTGAGTGAGCTAAAGAGGCACTACATGTAGCTTCAAGTGGCGTATAGCCTTGTGCCAAAAGTGCGCCTATCATGCCGCTTAAAACATCTCCACTTCCACCTTTTGCCAAAGAAGATGTGCCATAACTATTTACATAAGTTTTGCCACTACATGTAATGATTACATTTGCACCTTTTAGCAGTAGTACAGTGTGAGGGTAGTGTTTGCTAAAAAGCTCTACATATTTAAAGCGATTTTTTTGTAACTTGGCTACACTAATGTCACATAGCTCTATTTTTTTAAGAAGTGCTACAAACTCTTTTGGATGAGGGGTTAAAACAATATTTTTTTGCTTTAATATTGTTATGATTATATCTTTATAAAAAATATCTGCATCACATATTTTTGGAATATCTGAGGCTACAATATCTTCTAATTCACTATCACTAAAAGCCTCACCTAATCCCATGCCCATAGCAATTGCATTAGTGTTTACATGTAGAGAGCTTGAGCTCATTATTTCATAAGGAATACTCTTTTCACTCTTCATAAGCATAGTGCAAAGTCCAACGCCAAAACTAAGTGCTGCTTGTGAGCTTATGACACTAGCTCCTAGCTTCTCGCCACTAACTACACAA
>JAYEGD010000243.1:0-2156 GCA_034658915.1 Campylobacterota bacterium
TGTAAGTGTTGGTGTAGCAATATACCCAAATAACACAACTACTCAAATGGAGCTACTACAAAAAGCCGACCAAGCCATGTATGTTGCAAAAGAAAAAAATAGCAGTAACTTTTCTTATCATATCTGTGAAATGAACAAAAGTAAATAAATATCTTTTAAGTGGTAATGAATGGTTACATTCTCGAAAACATAAGTTTTCGTAGCTTTAGGGGGTTGTAGGGACAAAATTGTCCCTGCCACTAAAACGGACTTGTTCGTTTTGGTGTATAAAATAGTGTATAAAATTAAACAGGAACTTAAAATGTCAAATAGATTAGCACAAGAAGAGTCACCATATTTACAACAGCATATTAACAATCCAGTTCATTGGTATGGGTGGTGCAATGAAGCGTTTGAGCGTGCAAAAAGTGAGAATAGAGGCATATTTATTAGCATTGGCTACAGCTCATGTCACTGGTGTCATGTTATGGAGCATGAAGTCTTTGAAAATGAGAAGATAGCTGAAATTTTAAATGAGTATTTCATCTGTGTTAAAGTTGACCGTGAAGAGCGTCCTGATATTGACAAACACTACCAAGAGGTACATCAACTCATTAATCAAAGAAGTGGTGGATGGCCTTTGTCTATGTTTTGTACTCCTGAGAACAAGCCATTTTATAGTGGTACGTACATTCCACCAGAGTCTTACGCTAATGTATTGGGCTTTAGAGAGTTAGTAACAATATTGAGTGAAAAAATAGGCTCAAAAGATGAAAAACTATTTAATAATGCAAATGAGATAGAGAAGTTTTTAAAAGTTCCATCTCACCCAAAAGAGGCAACAAAACTGCATGAGCAAATTGGAACAAGATTTTTAACAGGCGTTCACAACTACTATGATGAAAAAAATGGTGGTTTCTCAGTTGCACCAAAATTTCCACAAACCTCTACACTCAATATGCTTCTAAATTTATACCTAATTTACGACAATCAAGAGGCTAAAAAGATGTTAGAACATACTCTACATGTAATGGCAAAAGGTGGAATGTATGACATTGTAGATGGTGGTTTTTGCAGGTACAGCACAGATGATAGCTACTTAGTTCCGCACTTTGAGAAGATGTGTTATGACAATGGACTCTTAATTGAGATTTACTCAAGAGCATACAAGCATCTCAAAGATGAACGCTACTTAGAAGTTGCATCTCAAAGTGCAGACTTTATGGAAAAGTTTATGAGCGAAAACTCTCTTTACTATAGCGCTAGTGATGCGGATAGTGATGGAGCTGAGGGAACATACTTTGTTTATGATTATGATGAAACTTTTGAGTATTTAAAAGCTCAAAACATAGAAGAGAGCTACATTAGTGAAGCACTAAAAGCTCTAAGCATAACAAAAAGTGGAAACTTTGAGGGTAACTCAATTGCACGCTTTACATGTAAAGAGAAGTATGAAGATGTTTTAGCTCACTTAAAAGTTATGAGACAGAGCAGAGCATACCCATTTATTGACAAAAAAGTGATTACTTCATGCAACGCTATGATGGTTAAAGGAGTTTTAGAACTCTCTAATAGTGAAAAAAGCTACAAAGATGATGCAATAAAGACTTTACATGTACTACTAGAAAAGATGTATAAAAATGATATTTTATACCACAGTATGCTCATTAATTCACAACCAAAGATAGAGGCATTTTTAGAAGATTATGCCTACTTAGGTGTAGCACTAATTAAAGCGTATGAGACAACTTTTGATGAGTACTACTTAATTATTGCACAAAAGTTAGCAAACAGAGCGTTAGAGAAATTTTATGAGAGTGGAAGATGGTACTTCTCAAAAGGAGACTTTGAAACGCTTGAGGGAATTAGCGATGGAACATTTCCAAGCTCTATTTCTGTCATGGTAGATTTGCTTCTCTCTTTGAGCATACATATAGATATTAAGTACAAACATTTCGCTTTTAAAACATTAGAGTACAACTCACTAAAACTAATGAAATCGCCATCAAATGCACCTTACCTTAGTAATATGGCACTAAGATATATTAAAGAAGATAGAGTTGTAAAATCAACTCAAGAAAATTTAGAAAAAATAGAGTCCATAAAATACCCATACACAACACTACATGTAAGTAAAGATAGTGACTATATGATTTGTGGTGATAGTAGCTGTTTTA
>JAYEGD010000244.1:0-2156 GCA_034658915.1 Campylobacterota bacterium
ACGCGATTGTTAAGTAGCCTAATCGTACCATTTGCTCTGCTTACTTCATCATTCATATGTGTCTGAATCATAGCAAATTTGTCACTTATCTGTTTTTGGTTAATTAAAGTAACATCGCCTTGACACTCATCAATTATCTCTTGTTGTTCTCTTGTGAATTTGTGTAGCTTATCGCTAGTATTTGCATAGGAGTCAAGTGAAGTGTCTGCAATACTCTTGTACTCATTTTCAAAGCAGTCGCTTTTTAAGCTCTCTTCTTTCTCCAATGAGTCTGTAGTATCTACTAAAGCCGAAGCAATCTCTTGAAGATACTCAATAAATATTTTGCCATCAATTTCACTACCTGAGTTTAATTGCTCTAATTTATTTAAAATATTTTCATGAACTTGTTCAACTATGTCAATCGCTCTTTTTTTATGCATCATTTCACTTAAATTAAAATTCGCTTATTATATATTTTTTTAACATAAACCTAGCTTTTTTTCCTTGAGCGTCCTCTATTTTGATGTGATTTACTTCTTTGTTGAATTGGTTCTGCTTTAATAGATGGGTCTGGCTCAAAACCCTTTATATCAACTTTAGGAATTTTCTGTTTTGTAAGCTTTTCAATTCCACGTAAATACGCATTTTCATCAATACACACTAATGAAAGTGCCTCTCCATCACACCCTGCTCTACCTGTTCTACCAATTCTATGCACATAATCTTCAGCTATATTTGGCAATTCAAAATTAACTACATGTGGAAGTTGGTCTATGTCTATTCCACGCGCTGCTATATCTGTTGCAACTAAAACACGAATGCTACCATCTTTAAAGTTCGCTAATGCTCTTGTTCTTGCTGCTTGACTCTTGTTTCCATGTATTGCCATGGCACTGATGCCATCTTTTTCCAACTGTCCACACAGACGATTAGCCCCATGTTTAGTCCTTGTAAAAACCAAAACTTGTTTCCATTTTTGCGAATTTATTAAAAAAGAGAGAAGTTCACGTTTTCTCTCTCTATCTACCATATGAACAACTTGTTTTATCTGCTCAGATGCTGTGTTTCTACGAGCAACTTCTATTAATTGTGGTGAGTTTAACAAGTTGTCTGAAAGTCTTTTTATCTCATCTGAAAAAGTTGCAGAAAATAGTAAGTTTTGTCTATGTTTTGGCAAAATAGCTAATATTTTTTTAATGTCATGAATGAAACCCATATCTAACATTCTGTCTGCTTCATCTAAAATTAAGCACTCTACATGTGATAAGTCTGCATATTTTTGATTAACTAAGTCAAGAAGTCGTCCTGGAGTTGCTACTACAATATCAACACCTTTTTGAAGAGTTGTAATTTGTGGCTTCATTCCAACACCACCAAATATAACAGTAGATGTTAGTGGTAAGTATTTACCATAAAGTTCTACACTTTGGGCAACTTGAGCTGCTAACTCTCTTGTTGGAGTTAAAATAAGTGCGCGAATTTGATGTCTGTTTGATGTTTTTTTCTTAACGCTAAGCATTTGAAGCAGTGGAAGTGTAAAGCCTGCTGTTTTACCTGTTCCTGTTTGAGCACCTGCTAAAACATCTTTTTTACTTAAAATGATAGGAATTGCTTTTTCTTGTACAGGAGTTGGCTTACTATAGCCTTGTTCTTTAATAGCACGTAAAATTTCTTCTGATAAGCCGAGAGTTGTAAATGACATTGTTACCACCTTTATTGTGCTATACTATCATAAATCATATTAATATTATGAATAAAAAGATATAATATTATGAATAAAAAGATATAATATTATACTTCAAGGAAGATTTATGTCATCAAAAACCATACTAATTAAACGTCAAAACCACCGTACTCATCCATGTGAGGATGCACGTAAAAAAGAACTACTGAAGAGACTAATTACTCAAAATGAGGGCGTAAAAACAGTTGTTGTTTCAACAAATATTGAAGATATTCAAGATCTATGTGAAGATGAAAACATTACTATTGTAAATGATGAGATGCTCTCAAAAACTCCTGAGCTTAAGTGTGAACTTCTAATTAGTTATGATTTACCACTACATGTAGATGCATATATTGAAAGAGTATCTCACACCAATAAAGATGCACTTATTGTACTTGGAAAATCTCAAGAGTCTCTTCTATATCCAATTGAAACATTTATGAAAAGA
>JAYEGD010000245.1:0-9529 GCA_034658915.1 Campylobacterota bacterium
ATTCAACAACATTTAAAAGGTTTAGATTCAAGGCGAACTTTGCTTGGCGATGCTAGCATCGTTAAGTGAAGTTCAACGCAGAAGATGAATCTTTTAAATGTTGCCCGTAGGGTGAAATGAGAAGCTATAATCTGCTTCGTTAAAACCTCTTGAGGCACAATAAGTGCAACTGCGAGATTTTGCCTCACAGCTTATAGCTTCTCTTTTCATTGAATATGTCATTTATTATGGTCAGGCACTTAAATAAACTACATTTAAAGAGTTTTAACTATAATGACAAAAATTATAATAAATAAAGAGAAATATATGAAAAATAAAAAATACGCAATTTTAGGTTTTTTAAGTGTAGCTACAATGCTCACTTTTTCACTCTCATCATCACTTTTAGCAACAGACTCAATGCCAGCAGATGCTCCTACAATAGAGGCTTCTCGTCTTCAATCGTTAGCAAAATTCACAAAAGTCATGAGCATAGTTGAGCAGTACAATATTGATGAATTAACCATGGAAAAGCTTATTGATAAAGCGCTTGATGGGATGTTAAATAATATAGATGCTCACTCAACATATATGAATGAGAAGAGCTTTAAAGATATGAAAGTTCATACAGATGGCGAGTTTGGTGGTCTTGGAATTACAGTTGGAATTAAAGAGGGCGCGCTAACAGTTATCGCACCAATTGAGGGAACACCAGCAGATTTAGCAGGAATGGAAGCAGGAGACATCATCTTAAAAATAGATGATAAATCTACAATAGATATGAAAATTGATGAAGCTGTATCACTTATGAGAGGAAAACCTAAAACTCCAATTGAGCTTACAATTGTAAGAAAAGGCGAAGTTAAACCACTAAAAATTGACATTATTAGAGATATTATTAAAATTGATTCTGTATATGCAAAAACCTTAGAGAGTGACAAAAATATACTCTACATTCGTGTAACAAACTTTGATAAAAAAGTTGTTTCAGAAGTTTCAAAAGCAATAAAAAAACATAAAAATATCAAGGGCTATATTCTTGACTTGAGAAATAACCCAGGTGGACTGCTTGACCAAGCTGTTGGACTAACAAACCTATTTATTAAAAAAGGAGTAATAGTTTCACAAAAAGGTCGTGACGAAAGTGAACAAAAAACATACAGTGCAGAAGCTTCTAAACTATTAACGACCAAACCTTTAGTTATCCTTGTCAATGAGGGAAGTGCATCTGCATCTGAAATTGTTAGTGGTGCTTTGCAAGATCATAAACGTGCAATCTTAATTGGTGAAAAGACATTTGGAAAAGGGAGTGTTCAAATTATTTTACCAATAACAGATATTGAAGCGATAAAATTAACAATAGCAAAATACTACCTACCAACGGGCAGAACAATACAAGCAGTAGGCGTTACACCTGATATACATGTAGCGTATGGAAAGGTTCCACTAAAAGATGAAGATGCATTCTCAATTAAAGAGTCAGATTTAAAAAAACATCTTATAAATGAACTTGAAAAAGTGGAAAAGGAGCAAAAGAGTGAAAAAGCAAAAAAAGATAAAAAAATAAAGAAAAAAGATGATAAAATTATAACCACAAAACAGATGAATGATGATATGCAACTTAAAGAAGCAATTGACGTTCTAAAAGCATTAATAATAATTAAAGGGAGCAAATAATGGAAAAAAGAGAGTTACTTTATGAGGGAAAAGCTAAAAGGCTATTTTTAACAGATGATAAAGATTTAGTAATTTCTGAATTTAAGGATGATTTAACAGCGTTTAATGGTGAAAAGAAGTCTAGTGAGGCTGGAAAAGGCGCTCTTAACAATAAAATTTCTACAGAACTTTTTAAACTTTTAGAAGATAATGGAATTCAAACTCACTTTGTTAAGATGTTAGATGACAACCATATGCTTCATAAAAAAGCAGATGTAATTTTAATAGAAGTAATTGTTAGAAACATTGCAACTGGTTCACTTAGTAGAAATTTAGGCATAGAGGATGGGAAAATTTTACCATTTACTCTTGTAGAGTTTGATTACAAAGATGATGATTTAGGTGACCCTAAATTAAATGACCAGCATGCACTTATTTTAGAGTTAGTTGAACACCAAGATGAGCTAGATAAGTTACGTCGTATGGGAAGACAAATAAACGATATTTTACGTCCATACTTTGCTACAAAAGGTCTAAACCTTGTAGATTTTAAATTAGAATTTGGTAAAGATAGCTCTGGAAATATTATTTTAATAGATGAAATAAGCCCAGACAATTGTCGTTTTTGGGATATGGAGAGTGGTGAAAAGCTAGATAAAGATAGATTTCGTCAAGGCTTAGGTGGTTTAAAAGTTGCTTATGAAGAGGTTTTAAACAGAATATTAGGAAATAACAAATAATGAAAGCGATTGTAAATATTTCATTAAAAAACGGTGTTTTAGACTCTCAGGGAAAAGCTGTACATCATGCACTTGACTCTCTAAAATTTGATAATGTAGAAGATGTACGTGTAGGCAAGCAGATTATTATGAAGCTATCTTCTACAGATGAAAAGAGTGCAAAAGTAGAGGTTGAGAAGATGTGTGAAGCACTATTAGCAAATACAGTTATTGAAAACTACGAAGTAGAGATAGTTAAATGAATGTCAAAGTAATACAGTTTCCAGGAACAAACTGTGATTATGACACAAAATATGCATTCGATAAGCTAGGCTGTGATACTGAAATTATTTGGCACAAAGAAAATAGTATTGATAGTTCAACTGACTTAGTAGTTATTGCTGGTGGGTTTAGCTATGGTGACTACTTAAGAAGCGGTGCAATTGCAAGGTTTAGTCCAATTATGAGTGCTATTACCTCTTATGCTTCAAAAGGTGGAAAAGTTTTAGGAATTTGTAATGGTTTTCAAGTATTAACTGAATCTCATCTACTTCCTGGTGCATTAAAGAGAAATGAGCATCTTCATTTTATCTCAAAGCACCACCATCTACATGTAGTAAACAGCAACAATACTTTTTTAAGAAAATTAAATATAGGGGATGTTTTAAATATTCCTATTGCTCACCATGATGGAAACTTTTTTATTGATGATGATGGATTAAAAGAGCTTTATGACAACGAGCAAGTTATTTTAAAGTATTGCGATGAAAATGCAAATGAGTTAAATCCTAATGGCTCAGTTGATAGCATTGCTGGTATTACGAATAAAGAGAAAAATATTTTTGGCTTAATGCCTCATCCAGAACGTGCATTGGAAGTAGTTTTAGGCTCAGATGATGGTGTAAAAATGCTAGAGGGATTCTTATTAGATTAAATATGAGAGTTCTCTTTTTACTTGTTTCACTTCTGTTTTCACTATATGCAAATGAGTCAAACTATTCAGATGAAAATAGCTATAGTGATGACTCCTCACAAGATATTGTAGAGAATGTTCTGTATGTTAACTACCAAGATGTTCCTACTCGTATTTTTCAAGGTCAAATCTTTCCATTAACACTTAAAATTCTCTCTACAGTTGATGGTTATACTAATTTAATTTATGAATTTGGAGATAGTGTAGGCACTAAACTTCTCAACACTACACCAATAAGCGTTAAAAAAAATAGCTACATATATAGTACATTTTATTTCCTATCAACCTCAAATGATTTAAAGACTCCAGATATAACAATTTCACTAAATTACAATAATATTCGTACCGCTCACCATAAAACAATAGATGGGCTTACTTTAAATGTTACAAAACTAAATCCAAACAGTGATTTCTCAAACATATTAGCAAAAAAGTTTACACTAGAGAGTTATAAATCTACATCTTATGATAATAAAAATAATATTGTAGTGTTTGCAGCAGATGCAATAGAGTCAAACCTAAACACATTTCATCTAAAAAATAGAGACAATCAGGGCATAGAAACACTAAACAATGACTACTTAAATGCTCATTTATCTTACTATGTAGTGATGGATAAAAGAGAAAAAGAGCTTAACTTTAGCTATTTTAATACTGAGTATCAGAAGTATGAAACAATCTATATTCCAATAATAGTTAATGATGATAGTGTATCAACACAAAGTAGTATTAAACCTGTAGATAAAGGTGTAAACATCTTTAAAATTGGCGCTGCTATTTTTGTTATTACACTCTCTTTTTTACTTTTTATTAAATATAGAAAATATATCTATATATTTATTATTATTGTCGCTGGAGCATATATTGCATACTCATATATTCCAATAAAATATATATGCTTAAAAGAGAATTCAAACATATACCTGCTTCCTATGAAAAACAGCACTATATTTGACACTACAGATGTTGAAAAATATCTTGAAGTTCAAGGAGAAATCAAAGAATATACTAAAGTTAAATTAGAAGAGAATAAAATAGGATGGATTGATAATGAAAATATTTGCGTTCCTTAAATGGCTATATGCAACTGCAACAATATTTACAGGTATGACATTTACTATACTTATATTTTATTTTTTACCAAAACCTAAAGCTGTTAAGTTTACTTCTTGGATGATACGTACATTTCTATTTTTACCAGTTGAGCTGGAGGGTTCAATTGATGATGATACTCAGATGATTTTAGTAAATCATGAGAGCGATATTGATATAGGCATAATGGAAACAATTACTTCAAAAGATTTAGTTTGGGTAGCAAAAAAGGAGCTTTTTGATATTCCTTTTTATGGACTTTTATTGAAATTACCTAATGATATTGCAGTTGAGAGAGAGAGTAAAACATCTCTTCTTAAACTTATTAAAGATTGCAAAGATAGACTTAAAGATAACAGAGTAATTACAATTTTTCCAGAGGGAACAAGGTCAAGTAAAAAGAGGATGCTACCTTTTAAAAATGGTGCAAAAATTGTTGCAGATAAGTTCTCTTTAAAAGTACAACCTGTTGTTTTAATTAACACTTCATCATACTATAATATTAAAAAATTTCACTATAGTCCTGGAACTATTAAAGCTATTTGTCTCGACTCATTTTATGCAGACAAAAGCGATAAAGAGTGGTTGAATAATAGTAGAGTTGAAATGCAAAAGGTATATGATATTGAGCTTTCAAACATTAATAGCTATAGGTAGTGGCGGTTTTTTAGGTGCAGTATCACGCGCTTATATAAATGAACTAATTTCGCATAAAGTTCCACATACACTTCCATTTGGTACATTAGGTGTAAATCTAATTGGCTCACTCTTGCTTGGTATTCTAATAGCATTTTTTATGAATACAACCCTATTTAGTGAGCATACAAAATCTTTTCTCTCAACTGGTTTTTTAGGAGCATTAACTACATATTCAACATTTGCATTAGAGAGTTTTTTTCTTCTTCAAGGTGGTCACATAGCACTTGGTATTACAAATATGCTATTAAATCTTTTAGGAACAGTTATATTTGCAGGAGTAGGTTTTACGCTATTTAACTATTTTTTAAAATGAGCCAAGGCTCATTAAGTGCCTGAGCTAGATAAAATCTTTAGGATCGTAGTCTAGTTGATGTCCCCATGCTAATTTAGCACCACCTAAGATGTGAAAATGTAGATGCTTAACCTCTTGTCCACCATTTTCACCAACATTTGTAATTACACGATAACCACTCTCCTTGATCCCAACATGCTGCGCAACGTTTTGAATAAATGTAGTCATATTAGCCATCATAGATGAGCTAACTTCATTAAAACTATCTACATGTAACTTTGGTATTACTAAGATATGGACAGGAGCTTTAGGGTTGATGTCATGAAAAGCAACAAACTCATCATCTTCTAAAATTACATTTGATGGAATCTCTTTATTAATTATTTTACAAAATATACACATACTATTTCCTCTTATCAAAATTACGAAATTATAGCACTCAGTTACTTATAACACTATTTTCAATATAATCTCATCAATATTAAAGACTAAAGTTACGCACTTTTTATATAAGCAGCCTTTCATCTCTCGAAAACATAGTTTTCGTAGCTTTAGGGGTATTAAAATAACAGGAGACACCAATTTGAAAGAGTGGTATGAAAAAATTGAATCTTCTTCTAGTGTAGAAGAGTTAGAGCAGATTCGTATATCTATATTTGGTAAAAAAGGGATTTTAGCAGATGAATTTGCTAAGATGAAAACTATCCCAAATGAAGAGAAACAGAACTTTGCAAAAGAGTTAAATGTTAACAAAGCAAAATTGATGGAGTTGTTTGCACAACAAAAAACTACTCTTCAAACAAAAGAGTTAAGTGATCTTATGCTCGCAGAAGCAGTTGATGTCTCTTTATACTCAACTGTTTCTCAGCGTGGTGCATTGCATCCTGTTATGGAGACAATGGATAGAATCATTGAGTATTTTAATGCTATGAATTTCTCTATTAAAACAGGCCCTATGGTTGAAGATGAGTTTCATAATTTTGAAGCACTAAACCTACCTGCATACCACCCTGCTCGCGATATGCAAGATACTTTTTATTTTAATGATGGAAAACTACTAAGAACACACACATCGCCTGTTCAAATTAGAACTATGCTTCATACAAAACCTCCAATTAGAATGATTGCACCAGGTGCAGTATTTAGACGTGATTATGACCTAACTCATACACCAATGTTTCATCAAGTTGAGGGATTGGTTGTTGATGATGATGGCAAAATCTCTTTTGCAAATTTAAAATATATTTTAGAGGATTTCTTAAAATATATGTTTGGTGATGTAAAGGTACGTTTTCGTCCATCATTTTTTCCATTCACAGAGCCATCTGCAGAGGTAGATATTAGCTGTATATTTTGTGAGGGTAGTGGCTGTAGAGTATGTTCAAAGACTGGCTGGCTAGAAGTTTTAGGGTGTGGGATAGTTGACCCTAATGTTTTTAAAGCCGTTGAATATGAGAACGTAAGTGGTTATGCATTTGGTTTAGGTGTAGAGAGGTTCGCTATGTTAATTCATCGCATTGGTGATTTACGCTCACTATTTGAGGGAGATATAAGATTATTGGAGCAGTTTAGATGATAGTTACTAAAAGTTGGTTAAATGAGTGGGTTGATTTAGTAGATATTGATACAGATACACTATGCAAAACTTTTAACTCAATAGGCTTAGAAGTTGATCGTCGCCATAGTTATGAAATTCCTAAAAAAATTGTTATTGGATATGTCAAATCTTGTGAAAAACATCCAGATGCTGATAAATTAAATATTTGTAAAGTAGATATTGGAACAGGCGTTAGACAGATAGTCTGTGGTGCTTCAAATGTCAAAGAGGGACTACATGTAGCAGTTGCAACAATTGGTGCAATAATGCCAAATGGATTAGAGATAAAGCCTGTAAAACTTCGTGGTATTGATAGTGAGGGGATGATATGTTCATCCACTGAAATTAATCTTCCAAAACTAGAAGATGGTATCATGATACTAGATGATAGTATTGGAAATATTGAACTCGGACAAGAGTTAAGTAAAAACATATATCTCAATGATGATTTAATTGAGATAGAATTAACCGCTAATAGGGGTGATTGCTTAAGCATTCGTGGAGTTGCAAGAGACTTATGTGCAGCATTTGACAAAGCACTCAAAGAGGTCTCACTTTTTGAAGATGAGAAGCGATTAGGAATTGGTAGAATACTCAATTTAGAACATAATGATATAGATGATACAGATTTAATATACAGAGCAGTGGAGATAAAAGAGTTAAAAGTTCCTTTAAAAATAGAGTTAAGAGTTGCCCAATTAGAAAGAGAGTGTAAAAGCCCTATTGAGAAACTTCTACACTACTGCACACATGCTAGTGGAGTTATTTTAAGAGCATACCCATATGAATCAATACAAAAATTGAATGAAAATAAAGCCCTAATAAGTGTTAAAAAAGATGAAAATTACTACACCTCTATCTATGCTCCATCTAAGTTATCAACAGTTGGAGTAAATCAAGAAAGAGCACTTGAAGAGAGTGAGACTAATGGAGTATTTATTTTAGAAGCTAGCTATATTGCTCCAGATGTAATATCTAAAAAAATGTTTCTAAAAAAATGTAAAAGTGATGATCTATATTACAGAACATCAAGAGGTAGTGAACCTGATATTAACTTAGGCATTCAAATACTGCTTAATTCAATAGAGCAAAATGGTGATGTTAATGTCTATGGTGGTACTTTTACAGTTCATTGTAGTCGTGATGAAAAAAATGTAACTATCTCACTTGAAGATATTGAATCTATTATTGGAATGAATATAAATAAGACAAAAGTTATACATATTTTTCAAAACTTGGGATTTAATATTAGTAAATCACAAGGTGAAAAATTTATTATATCAGTACCTCTATTTAGGCATGATATTGAGCATAAGCAAGATATAGTTGAAGAGATTGTTCGTATGGTTGGAATTGACAATATTACTTCAAGTCCTCTACAATTTAGTGAAAAAAACAGGTTAAATAGTGACTATAATGAGTATAAGAAAAAGAGAGTTTATCGTCATAGAAGTTCAACTGCTGGATTTAATGAGAGCATACACTTTATTTTCAACTCTCAAGAGAGTCTTGAAAAATATGGCTTTGAGTGCATTGATGAGAGTACAAAACTTTTAAATCCTATTGTAAATACAATGGATACACTACGTCCAACACTGATGCTATCACTAATAGAAGCTGCTAGCAATAATATCAAAATGGGTAAAAAGAGCGTTGGACTATTTGAAGTTGGAACCGTTTTTAATACTCACAGAGCAGAATCAACAAAAATTGCATTTCTATTTAGCGGTGATGAAAAACTAGATGACTTAAGTGTAAATGGAAAAGCTAAAAAAATAACATTTGATGCTTTTAGTAAAAAAATATCTACTATTATTGGAGATATCGAGTTACTTCAATCATCAACATCTCATAAGCTATCACATCCATATATTTGTGCAGATTTGCAAATAAATGGTAATACAGTTGGTCAAATGTTTAAACTACACCCTAGTGTTGCAAAAGATTTTGACCTAGAAGAGACTATGCTTTGTGAATTAGATTTTGACTTACTAGAGTATGAACTTAAAACTGCCAAAGAGTTTTCAAAGTTTCAAGCCTCATTTAGAGATTTAAGTCTTCTTGTGCCAAAAAATATCAACTTTATAGAGATAAAAAAAGTTATTACAGAAGCATCATCATCAGAAGTTGTAAGATTTTATCCTGCAGATAGATATGAAGATGAATCACTTCAAAATAACATCAGCTTAACAGTAAGATTTGTTTTACAATCGCTAAGTAAGACACTAGAAGAAGATGACATCAATAGAGCTATGGACTCTATTTTAAGCGCATTAAATGAAAAACTAAATATTGGACTAAGATAGATGAAAACAATTGGAGTAAATAGTTGCAATAAATTTGAGCTAATAACAGACGAGATAGCACCAGATAAATCAATTTCACATAGAAGTGCAATGTTTGCTACTCTCTCAAGTGGTGTTAGTACAATAGAGAATTTCTTACGAGCAGAAGATACTTTAAACACGCTAAACATTGTTAAGCACTTAGGTGCAGATGTAGAAGATGATGGAAAAACTATT
>JAYEGD010000246.1:0-3151 GCA_034658915.1 Campylobacterota bacterium
GTTGGGCAAGATAGTTCACATGCACTACATGTAGAGAACTTAGTAAGCCCTCTTACACATGCACTAGAGTTTAATTCTATCATTTATGCAATCTCAAAAAAGAATTTTTTGAAGCTTTAGGGGGTTGTAGGGACGTCTCGTCCCTGCCACTAAGATGGACTTATTGTGTGCTTTTATATGGCACACAACACACGTGTTCATTTTAGTGTTTACCATTAGTCAAATACTCATTGTCGCTTAAAATAAACTCTAAAGCCATCTCTGCAGCGTCGTAGTAGAGGGGCGTTCTAGCTTCATATTGCATATTTATTAAATATAGAGGCGCCCATTGAAGTAGATGTTTGTTTAAAAACTCACGCTCTACCTCTTTTAGTTCATTCACAGCTTCTACATCTTCATCACTTTCTGCTTTGATTTGTGCTTCGCAAAGATGGTGCATAAACTCATACTCAATCCCAATATGATCAGATGAGACAACTCTTGCTTGTTCATAATCTACCATAAAGTCATACGCACTATATATGTCTGTTACAGGGTTCGCTCCACCAGTTTCAACCATTTGGTCATCTCTTGTGTAAAATGTCTCATAAGGGATAAGGTGCAAAAGTGATAGGTTTGAAAAATCTGGATTAAAGTACTCATTTAAAAGTGTTTGATTATCAATGTTTTTTAACTCTTCCCAATCTCTTAGTGTTGGTAAAAAGTCTAAAATCTTTTCGTCTTCTCTTATTAAATTTAGAGTTGTTAAGTCTAACTCTTGTAATAAAATTCTTGAAAGTAGAGCGTAAAGATTGCTACGTGATTGTGTATTATTCATAAAAGTTATTTTCCTATGTTCTATAAAGTAGTGTGATTTTAGCAAAGTGAACTGAAATTTGGTTTATCAAAATTGGTTGTTGTTGAATTTATTAAAATTTAATAATGCAATTGTGTATAATTACACCACTAATATTAAAAATTTAACTATAAAGAGAAAAAATGATTGAAAAAATTGAAAATATAAAAAAAGAGATTGCAAAAGTAGTTGTAGGTCAAGAGAAGATGATTGATGGGTTGTTAATTGGACTTCTTTGTGATGGACATGTTCTAATTGAGGGTATCCCCGGACTTGCTAAAACGACAACGGTAAAAGCTCTAAGTGAAGCTCTTGGATTAGGTTTTAAGCGTATTCAGTTTACACCAGACTTGTTACCATCAGACATCTTAGGTGCACAAATTTATGATCCTAAAAATAATGAGTTTAAAATTAAGCATGGACCGATTTTTACAAACTTACTATTAGCAGATGAGATTAACAGAGCGCCTGCAAAAGTGCAGTCTGCACTACTTGAAGTAATGCAAGAAAAACAAGTGACAATTGGAGAAGATAGTTTCAAGTTAGAGCCTCCATTTTTTGTAATGGCAACTCAAAATCCAGTAGAACAAGAGGGAGTTTACCAGCTACCAGAAGCACAATTAGATAGATTTATGTTAAAACTAGTAGTTGGCTACAACACAAAAGATGAAGAGTTAGAGATTGCAAAAAGAATCTCTAATAAAACCAATGAAGTTATTGAGCCTATTTTAACACATGATGATTTAATTGAGTTAAAAAATATTATTCAAAATATACATGTAGATGAAGAGGTGCAAAAATACATCATAGAGTTAGTCTCTGCAACAAGAAACCCACGTGATTATGGCTTAGATGATGTTGCATCTTGGTTGGCATTTGGTGCATCTCCTCGTGTAAGTATTGATATGTTCAAAGCAATAAAAGCTCAAGCATTCATTAGAGGAAAAGATTTTGTATCTCCTGTTGATATAGCATACATTGTTAAAGAGGTAATGCGTCACCGTATTATTTTGAGTTATGAAGCAGAAGCAGATGGCATTACAACAGATATGATCATAGAGAAAATTTTAGAGGCAGTTCTCGTTCCATAATGAGTAAAGTAAAAAAAATATTAATTAAAGCTAGAAGAGAAGTTTTAAGTGAAATAATTGGGAACAATCCATCGCCATTTAAAGGTGAGGGGTATGATTTTATAGAGTTGCGTGAGTATGAGAGTGGGGATGATATTCGTCATATAGATTGGAATATAACAGCTAAAATGCAAACGCCTTACATTAAAGTTTTTCGTGAAGAGAGAGAGCTAAATGTAGTGGTTGCTTCTATGCTTAATGGCTCAATGCACTTTGGTTCAAAAAAATTCAAACAAGATGTTGTGGCTGAATTAGTTGCACTTCTTGGTTATTCGGCTATTAAAAACTCAGATATGTTCAGCAGTTACCTTTTTGCAGATAAAATGTACTCATTTACAAGAGCAACAAAGCGTGAATCAGTGTTGCAAAAAAGTGTTGAATCTATTGTAGAGTTTGAGCCAATTAATAAAAAAGCGAACTACACCTTAATGCATGAGTATCTATACAAGAGTATTAAAAGAAAATCTCTTATAATCCTTATTGGTGATTTTTTTGAAGAGGTTAACTTTAAACTTTTAAGTGCAAAACATGAAGTGTTGGCAATAGTTGTAAGAGATAGACTAGAGGAGAGTCCGCCTAAATTTGGGTTCTCATCACTGCTAGATTTAGAGAGTGGTGTAAACGTAGAGGGAGACTTTAATGAAAGTTCTGTTAAAGAGTATGAAAAAAAGGTAAAAGAGCACGATTTGAAGCTATTTGATAGGTTTAGAAAACAGAAAATAAGATATGTAAAAGCCTATACTGATGATAGTATGGCAATAAAAATTAGAAAACTTTTTGGAGTTATGTAATGGATGAGCTAAAACTACACGACATAAAACCACTTGTTGAGATTAATGACACATCATTTACGCTATTTGTCATTACATGTAGTGTTGCTACTATCCTTATTCTTGGGGCATTGTACCTAATTTACAAATTTATTAAAAACTATAAAAAAGTAAACATAAGACGCGAGAGATACAAAAAACTCACTGCACTAGATTTAGAAAATACAAAAAAGACAGCATATTTAATTAGCTCTCTTGGATTTACATTTAAAGATGATTCACAAAGAGTTAATGAAGCGTATAACAACTTAGTAAATAAACTAGAAGCGTATAAATATAAAAAAGAGATAGAGCCATTTAACGATGAGGTAAAATCATACTACAACATTTTCATAGGAATGATAGATGCTTGACAT
>JAYEGD010000246.1:3251-9522 GCA_034658915.1 Campylobacterota bacterium
AATGGAGTCTATTTTGAGTTTCCTAAGATTGTATCGGTTTTTTTTATTTTTTTAGCTTGTGAAGCTTTGTGTAAAATGAAACTGCCATCTCTTTACTTTCCTCATACTGCACAGTTTATGAAAACATCAATGAGTAGTTCATCACTGATTATTTTTCTTAAATGGCTTGGAATCTCTATGCTTGTTGTTGCATTGATGTCACCTGTTAAAGATGAATCTACATCAGTTGAGCCTAAACGTGGGCTTGACATTGCTCTTATTTTGGACACCTCAGAGTCGATGCAACAACGCGGTTTTGATAGAGCCAACCCTACATTAGATAGATTTGATGTGGTTAAAAAAATAGTAAAAGAGTTTATTGCTGAGCGTAAAAATGACAATATTGCACTTGTTGTTTTTGGAGAGTATGCGTTTATTGCTTCACCATTAACGTATGATTTAAAAATATTAGACAAAGTTGTAGATAGACTTCAAATAGGAATAGCAGGTCGCTACACAGCACTCTATGACTCATTAGCACAAGGTGTAAATGTTTTAAAAGATTCTAAAGCAAAGAGTAAAATTGCTATTTTGCTAACAGATGGACACAACACAGCACCACAAACAAAAGTGCCACTAAATGCAGCTATTGATATGGCTAAAAAAGCAGATATTAAAGTCTATACAATTGGTATAGGTGAGCGTAGAGAGTACAATGGTGCGCTCTTGAAACACATTGCTTCACAAACTGGTGCAGAGGCATTTGGTGCAATTGATGCAACAAAGCTAGAAGCAATTTACAACAGAATTGATGAACTTGAAAAGTCAGAAATAGAGTCAAATGATTTTACATACAAGAGCTATTTTTATCACTACCCACTTTTTATAGCTATTTTAGCACTAATTGGGTTTATATATTTACGAAATAAAAGAGGTTTTTAATGACTTTTTTACATCCTGAATTTTTATATTTTATGTTACCACTAATCTTTATACTCTTCTATTTTTTATTGACACAAAAAGAGCATGAAGCCTCATTTTTTAGTGATGAGGTGTTGGAAAAATTGAGAGTTAATACAAATATGATGACACTAAAAGCTAGAAATGGACTTTTTTTGCTGATTATAGTGCTTTTTATTGTTGCAATTTCTCAACCAGTTCTTGAAGATGGAAAAGTAAAAGTGGAGGCAAAAAGTGCTGACATAATGGTGGCTCTTGACATTAGTAACTCAATGCTAGCAAAAGATGTTTACCCATCAAGGCTGTTGAGTGCGCAAGAGAAAATTGTTACTCTTTTAAATGAGTCAAAACAGTCACGTATCGGTGTTATTGCATTTGCTGGTGTCTCTTACCTTGTCTCTCCTTTGAGTTTTGATCATGGGGCTGTTCGTTTTTTAGTAGAGCAGTTAAACCCACAATCTATCACTCAACAAGGGACAGACTTTTTACAACTTTTACAAAATGCGAACAATATTTTTGGAGACTCTAAGCATAAAAATTTACTTATTTTAAGTGATGGTGGAGATGAGAGTGACTTCTCAAAAGAGATAGAGTATGCAAAAAGCAACTATATTAAAATTTTTGTTCTAGCTCTTGGCTCTTTGCAAGGTGCGCCAATACCTGAGAAAAATGGTGACTTTATGAAGTATCGTGGAGATATAGTCATCTCAAAACTGAATGATAATATTAAAAAATTGGCAATTGAGACAGGTGGAAGCTACATTGTAGCTACATCATCTCAAAAAGATATTAAAGCTATGATAAAAGAGATGGACGCAACGCTGCAAAAAGTGAGTATGAAAGAGGAGTTTATTGCTCAATATATTCAGCTTTTTTATATCCCTCTTGGTTTGGGAATGTTTTTACTTCTTATTGCTACGAGTTCGATGAGAAAACGTGAAAGTGTTGCGCTCCCTTTGCTGGCTTTGATGCTATTGAACTCAAGTGAATCAAAGGCTGTTTTACTAGATTTTATGGATTTAGATGAAGCATCAACTGCTTATAAAAACAAAGAGTATAAAAAAAGTGCCTCACTTTACGAGAAGTATGCTCAAAAACATAGTGGTAATAACGAAGCTCTCTATAATGAGGGAGCATCTCTTTATAAGGATGGAAAGTACAAAGAGGCAATTAAAAAATTTGAGAGTGTAAAAAGCAGTGACACAGAGTTAAGCTATCGCTCTTTACATAATGCTGGAAATGCTTATGCTCTAAGTAAAGAGGAGGGCTCTTTACAAAAAGCTCTAAAATCTTATGAGAGGGCGCTTGAACTTAAAGAAGATATTGAGACAAGACAAAATTTACAGAGTGTAAAAAAAGCCATCAAAGAGCAAAAAAAGAGAAATAAAAAAGACGAAGAAGATAAAAAAGATAAAAATAGCAAAGATGACAAAGAGAGTAAAGAGCAAAACAGAGACGAGAAAAAAGAGCAAAATGGTGATGAGAAAAAAGAGTCACAAAGCAGTGATTCAAAAGAGCAAGAGTCTGACAAAAGCGAAGAGTCATCAAAAAAAGATGAAAAATCTAAAGATGAAAAAGAGGAAGAAAAAAGCGAAGAGCAAGGCAGTAGTGATGAGAATAGTAGTAGTGAAGAAGAATCAAAAAATATGAGTGAGTCGCAAGAGGGTTTTGATATGAATGAGACCATGAGTGATAGAGAGCAAAAGAAGTGGCTAAAACGTCTAAACGATAACCAAAGCACACACCTATACAGATTAAACACACCACAAAATAGTAAAAGGAGTGAAGATGAAAAACCTTGGTAGATATGTAGCGATTATTATTGCAACTATTACATGTAATCTTTACGCATCAGTAGAACTTAGCATCTCACCTAAAGTTGTAACGCAAGGAGATAGCGTAAGAGTTAATTTGAGCATTGATGGCACTAACTTTGTTGAACCACAACTCTCAACTCTTTGTGGCTATAACATAGAGGGGACCTCAAAAAGTAGCAATATGCAAAATATTAATGGAAACATTAGTAAAACAGTTACTCTAGGCTACTCAATAACTCCAACTCAAAGTTGCAACATAGAACCTATTGAGATTGAGGTTGATGGTGTAATGCTTCAAACAAACCCTTTACATGTAGAGGTTAAAAAGTATGTAGTAGATAAAAATGCTCCTTTTGTAGTGAATTTGAAAACAAAAGCTAAAGATATATATGTAGGAGAACCTTTTGTTGTAGAGTTGAGTATTAAAGAGAGATTGGGTTCAGGTGCAATTGACTCTCAATTTGCACCACCAGAGTTTGATAATTTTTGGGTAAAGAGCCAAAGCAAACCAATTAGAAAAGAGCAAAATGGATACTCAATTGTAAAAATTATTTATGTTTTAGCTGCTCAAAGTACAAAAGCAACGTCGATTAAACCAGCTACACTTAAAATTGCAACAAGACAAAGCACTCAAGATATGTTCGCACAGTGGATGCAAAGAGCTTCATGGAAAAGCTACTTCTCTAACTCTTTAAACTTTAGTGTAAAACCTCTTCCAAATGGTGTTGAAATAATAGGTGATGTTGAATTACATGTAGATGTAGATAAAAGAAGCACACTCTCAAATGAACCTGTAAATTTAACACTTACACTAAAAGGTAGTGCAAACTTTGAAGACATTAACTCGCTTGAGCCAAAAATAAAAGGTGTAAGTATCTACGCTGATAAACCTGCAATTACTTCAGAGTTAGTTAGTGGAAAATATAGTGCAATAATGAGTCAAAAAATGGCACTAATTTCAGATAAAAGCTATGTAATTGAACCTATTGTTATAAGCTATTTTGACATAAAAAGTAAAACTATTAAGAGTGTAAGCTCAAAACCTATAAACATAGAGGTGAAAAAAGCTCCTCAATCAACAACTCAAGATGAGACGTTAAAAATAGAGCGCTCAAATGGTGGTGTAAGCAAAGAGAAAAAGCACCCAAATAGCAATTTGAATATAGAAGAGATAAATGTTAAAGATAGAGCTTTATGGTATGTTTTAGGATTTATTAGTGCAGTAATTTTAATGTTAATACCATTTAAGAGACTTTTTTCAAACAGTGAAAGGGTCAAAGTTTCACTAAAAAGTGATAAAGATAAGTTAAGCTTTTTGATGAAATATATTGAAGACAAAGAAGTAGAAGAGATGGTCTCAAAACTAGAAGAAAAAATCTACAATGACAACAGTGTAGAAATAGATAAAAAACTACTGAAAGAGCTAATTAAGAGGTATAGTTAGATGAATTGATTTTATGCACTAAAACGAACTCGTCTGTTTTAGTGGCAGGGACTCATGTGTGTTTTTTATAATATAAAGTAAAAAATAAAAGTCCCTACAACCCCCTAAAGCTACGAAAACTCTGTTTTCGAGATTAAAAAAGTTAGCTAAGCATAAACATCAAGTAGCCCAGAAGAGCTTACTGTTGGTTCTACCTCTTGTTTCTGTGAGTTCTCAAAGCTCTTTGCCTCTTTTAGTGTCTCATTTGTAGCAGTAGCAAGTTGAGAATTCTCCTCTTCTTGTTTTTTAGAAGTATCAAGTTTACCAATTTGAAATTGATTTGATGATGGAGAATCAAATGTATAACTATTGATTTGCATAATAGACTCCTTTTTATAAAAATGTCATAATCTAAACTAATACTATTCTAACACTATAAATATTAGTAAAAGTTTAAACCACTGCATCTTTTGCATCATCTTTCATAGCTTGAATGTGCTGATTTTGATGAGGAATTGTATTTTGTCCAAACACTTTTTTAATGATAGTTTTAAAACCTGCCTCATTTTGCTCATACTCACGCTCTGCTTCTTGTAGCGCACTTCCCCACGCTGATGAAAAAAGTGGAGACTTTAGCATCATTATGCGTAAAGCAGAATCATAAATATTTAGTAGTCTCAGTTCAGCAGCACCAGGTTTTTGACCTAATGTTTTTACTGAAATCCTTAAATTTTCATTCTCTTTTTGAAGCTTTGTTAGCTCTACTTCAAGACTTTTTTGACCCTCATTAGTTATTTTCATCTGTCTGTTTAAATGCTCTTTGTACTGTTCTAGCTCATTTTTATGTCGTCTAATAACAAAAAGTGATTTAAAATAGCTAAGTACCCAACCAATAGCAACACCTGCAATAATAATAAGTATAATTTGTGGACTAAATTCCATATTAACTCCTTGTGATTTTACTCTATATAATATAATGTATTTATATCATATAAAAGCTTATATTTAATAGGATTTATGAGAGTAATTTGATTATTGTGAAATTATTAGAAGTTTTAAAAGTGAGTGGCGCGGTGGACGAGACTCGAACTCGCGACCCCCTGCGTGACAGGCAGGTATTCTAACCAACTGAACTACCACCGCGCATGTAAAAAATGGTGGGCAATACTGGACTCGAACCAGTGACATCTACCTTGTAAGGGTAGCGCTCTACCAATTGAGCTAATCGCCCATAATTTACGTTATTCTTTAAAAGATTAAAGAAGTATAATTTAAATATAAACACCAATATAATGGCGACCCCTAAAGGATTTGAACCTCTGTTACTACCATGAAGTGATAGTGTCCTTGGCCACTAGACGAAAGGGTCAAGTTATCAAGTTTTCATGTAATAATGGTGGGCAATACTGGACTCGAACCAGTGACATCTACCTTGTAAGGGTAGCGCTCTACCAACTGAGCTAATCGCCCACAAATTATGATTTATGGCGCGGTGGACGAGACTCGAACTCGCGACCCCCTGCGTGACAGGCAGGTATTCTAACCAACTGAACTACCACCGCGTATAAATATATTGTAATGGTGTCCTGTGATGGATTCGAACCATCGGCCACCTCATTAAAAGTGAGATGCTCTACCGGCTGAGCTAACAAGACACGCTCTTCAACTTATTTGTTGAGCCGGAATTTTACAAGAAAAAAACTATAATGTCAAGTAAAAATGAAAATATATCAATTTTACATCAACCACAAAGCAATAAAGTATGCAAAAAAAGCGAAGTACATGTAGAAGTACTCTTCAATATATTTTGGTTTAGAGCGTATTTTTGAATCTTCTAAAGTGCCTATTTGCTCATACACTTTTTTTAAATCCTCTTTTGTATTGGCTTGAAAGTACTCTCCACCACTCTCTTGAGCTATTTTTTTGAGTAGTTCAACATTTACTTCATCACTTAGGCCTATAGTGTAGATTAAAATGTTTTGAGATTTGGCTTTTTTTACAGCGTCTTCAATAGATACTTTTCCACTATTTTGCTCCCCATCACTGAGTAAAATAATCACTTTCGACTTAGATTTTGAAGTTTTAAAAGCTC
>JAYEGD010000247.1:0-2141 GCA_034658915.1 Campylobacterota bacterium
TTAGAACTTTTAGCTAAAACATTTGTACTATTTTTGCTAGTAATAGCTTTTGGCTCAATATATGGTAGATTTAAAACACCACAAAGTATAGATTTTTTAATCAAAATTCCAACACTAATGGCAGTAGTTGGATTAATTTTAGCAACAGGGATGAGTAATGGATGAGGGATTTTTAAAAGAGCAACAAACACTAGAGAGTGACTTAAACTCAGACACTTCACACAAAAGTAGTGTAGATTTTTTAATGAATTGGTTTAGAAAACGCTCAATTTTTGTTCTAGCGTATGGAACAGGTTGTGGAGCAATAGAGATGCCACCAACCTTTACTAGCCGTTATGATGCAGAGCGTTTAGGAATTAGAGGCGCAGCAACTCCTCGTCAAGCAGATGTAATAATAGTTTCAGGCTACTGCTCTTACAAAACATTAAGAAGAATTATTAGAACGTATGAGCAGATGTCAAACCCTAAATACATCTTAGCTTTAGGCTCTTGTACAGTAAATGGTGGAATGTATTGGGACTCATACAACACCATTAAAAAATTAGAAGACTACTTACCTGTTGATATGTACGTAAATGGCTGTATGCCACGTCCTGAGTCTATTTTAGAGGGTTTCATTTCACTTCAAGAAGAGATTGCAAATGGTAAAGCATCATCTTGGAAAAAGTATGAAGAGAACTATGAATTTTACAGAAAAAATCAAGAAGCCGTCTTAGGCTCAACAGTCGCACCATCGTATGATGCAGATTGGTATTTGTATGAGGGAGGTCTGTAGTGTTTAATGAGATAAAAAACCGTTTTGCAACGAGTGATGTTGTAGTAAAAAGAGAAGATTTATGCAAAGTAGAAGTAAGAAGTGATAGAGTTTTTGAACTTATCTCTATGCTTGGAAATAGCTATGATTACAAGATTTTAAATGCTATTACATGTACAGATTGGATAGAAGATGAACACTTTGCAATTACCTACATTTTAAGCACACTAAGCCGCAAACATACTGTTATGGTGCAAACACTTATTGGTAGAGATGAAGCTCACATTAACACACTTAGTAAAGAGTTTAAACAAGCTCAAATTATGGAGCGTGACTTGCACGAAATGTATGGAATTGATTTTGTTGGAAATGAGAATTTAAGTGAACTGAGTTTAGAAAATTGGGTTCACACTCCCCCACTACGTCGTGAGTTTGATACACTAGATTTTGTTAACAACAATCTTACTTTTAGAGAAGGAAGAGATGACAACATTGATACAAAAGCAGAAGCAAAAAGATTAAGAGCGATAAAAAAAGCTCAAAAAGAGGCTGCAAAAAAAGCAGCTCAGGAGGCAAAAGATGGAGAGTAACAAACATATAACAATCTTTCATGGTCCTCAACACCCTGGTATTACAGGAAATATGAGTGTAGAGCTTGACTTAATCGGTGAAACTATTCAAAGAGCTGCAACTCATGTTGGCTATTTGCACCGAGGTTTTGAAAAACTTATTGAGCGTAGAACTGTTATTCAAGCTTTTACTATTGTGTGTAGAATTTGTGTTCCAGAGCCAGACCCAAATGAGGCAAATTTTGCATTAGCAGTTGAGCAGTTAGCTGGTATTGAAGTAAGCCCAAGAGCGCAATATATTCGCGTAATGGTTTTAGAACTCTCTCGTCTTGCTGCTCAGTTTTTATGGATGGCTGGACAAAGTGGCTCTATTGGTCTTTACGCAGTGGGTCAATGGGCAATTGCAGATAGAGACCTGATTTTAGACCTTTTTGAAGAGCTAACGGGTGCTAGAGTCTATCATATGTACATCTACCCTGGTGGGGTTAGACGTGAATTACCTGATGGATTTTTAGCAAGAGTTACTACGTTTTTAGAGTATATGAAAGAGCGTCTCAAAGTGTATGATGACATCTTTATTAATAATGCAAGTTTTAAAAATAGAGCTATTGGTGTTGGTGTTATTTCAAAAGAGATGGCTCTTGAAAATGGTTATGTTGGACAAGTTCTAAGAGGTTGTGGAATTAAAGCAGATGTAAGAAAAGATGCACCATATTTTGTCTATGATGAGTTAGAGTTTGAAGTACCAACACAACAAAGTGGCGATGTCTATGCAAGAGCGCTAGTCAGACGTGCAGAGATGGATCAAAGTATTCATA
>JAYEGD010000248.1:0-2120 GCA_034658915.1 Campylobacterota bacterium
ACCTTTAACTACACGACCATCTTTCACATCAAGACAAGGTATTATACGTTTTGCAAAATAATCCATACACATTCACTTCACTTAAATATTTATGGAATTATATAACAAAGTCACTTAGAAGATAATAGTGTCTCAAGAGAAAATGAGAATTCTGAACCCTTTTCAATTCTACTTTTAATATCTAGTTTTAATCCATGAAGCTTTAGAATATACTTAACAATAGCAAGTCCTAACCCCATTGAGTTATCCCATGTGTTTTTTTGAACTCTGTAAAATTTAGATGTTACTTTATCTAAATGCTTCTCATCAATTCCTATTCCATAATCTATTACATGTAGCCTCTTTTTATCTACATGTAATACAACCTTATGGTCTGAGTATTTTAGTGAGTTATCTAAAATATTTACAATAACAAGCTCTAAAAGTGTCTTGTCTGCTTCAATAAAAATATCAAAGTTTTCATACTCTATTGGTCTATCTTTATATTTTGTCTCTAAGTTAGATACTACATCTGCACATAGTACTCCTAAATTAAATCTAGTAATATTTAGTTTTAAATCCTCATTTTCAAGTTTTACAGATAGCGCTAGCCTATCTAACATATAAGATATTTTCTCAGTATTAGAGTAAATTTTCTCTAAAAACTTCTCTCTAATTTGAGTATCTGCATTTAAATCTTCTTGCAGCGCTTCAGTGTAGCCCATAATTGATGCAAGTGGGTTTTTAAACTCATGAGAAATAGCAGAGAGAATATCATTTCTTTGACGGTTAATTAATCTTAATTTTGCAGTATATTTTCTTTTTTGCTTCTCTCTGTTTGAAAGTTTTTTTGTTAAGTTTTTCAACATAATAGAGATAGATATAAACTCTATAAAATGTCTTGGTTTAACTATTGAGTTATAATTTTTATTTGTAATATCTTGTAGATATGTAGTAATTTGATCAATATCGAATTTGATTTTTTTACTTATAATGTAGGTAGTAATAAGTGCAGCAATAATAAAAACAAAAAACATCAACAGTAGTTTTATCCATAGACTATAAAACTGTTCCATAGTTTTCTCTAAACTCATAGAGACTCTTAAATATAACTCTTTATTGTGATACTTTAACCTCTTTGCAACATATAAAAAATCTATTCCTAACGTTGTGGAGTGTCTAATTGAACTTCCAAAATTTTCATTTTTTGCTTTAACTATCTCTAATCTATCTAAATGGTTATTCATAATAGATTTATCAATACTGCTCTCTGCTAAAATCTTACCACTTGAGCTGATAACAGTTGCTCTTATATTTGTTGCATTGTAAATTTTGTTTACAAATGAATCTAAATTACTGCTATTTTCAAGACCATCTTGTGAAAGAAGTATTATCTGCTCTAAATGATACTCATTATCTTCAATAATAACAGATTTTAAAGATATATAGCTAAGCCATGAAACAATAATAATAGTGCCTGCAAAGAGTAAAAGTGTGTTAAAGAAAAAGGTTTGATGGATTTTTAACAAAGTGTATAGCCAACGCCTCGAACGGTTTTAATATACTCTTTGCTTTTACTTGGGTCTATTTTTTCTTTTAATCTATTAATAGCTACATTTACAGTTCTATCTTGATAGATTTCATCATTACCCCAAACATTAAGCAGTAAATATTCACGATCTAAAACATTTCCTCTATTTTTAATTAGTGTATAGAGTAGGTCAAACTCCAGTTTTGTTAGCTCTACTAACTCACCATCTACATGTACTCTATGTGTATGTACATTTAGTTCAATATCTTGATATGATATTGAGTTTTCCTGTTTTGAAAGAGATTTTGTACGTTTAAGTATTGCTTTTATACGTAAAATTAACTCTTTCATCTTAAATGGTTTAGTAATGTAATCATCACCACCACGTTCAAAACCCTCTTCTATATTTACATCTTTATCTTTAGCAGTTAGAAATATTACAGGTACGTTGTAGCCATCTTCTCTAATAGAGTTTACAACTTCGCTACCCTCTACTCCTCCACCTAAATTCCTATCCATTATAATTAAGTCAACACTCTCTTCATCTAAAACATCATACAGTTTTTTACTATTTAAAAAACCTATTGTCTCAAAATCCTCTTTTTGTAAA